>QCWC01000083.1 GCA_013114705.1 Candidatus Nitrosocosmicus sp.
GATGCTAGGCTTGAAATAACGACTGCCCTGTGACTATAACTTTTACTGGGGGGACATTGAATTATCCCAGATAAAATTGACTTTTTTACACTAACTTTCATTATCGCAACCTGTCTTAATTACTAATCACTACATTAGTATCACTAAAATGATTCAAGATATACAATTCATATTTTTCTTGTTTCTGGTCTAATAAATATTTTGATCATTGTTTGGGCGATTTCCCAAACTCTCGTGAGCTCACAAAAAATGGGATAAATTAACTTGGCAATACTACTTTTTTTTTTGATTCGCTCCATCTTATTTTAAAACTTTTTTGATAAAACCAAAACAGCTTTTGAACCAAATAGCAAGTGTAGATTTTCATAATATGCAATTAGTATTGTTCAAGGAATAGTTTTAATATCTTCGCAGCGGGCACGCCGTGACCATTTGCTTATCACAATTAATCATTCAAACTCGCCGAAATTTCTAAAAATTATCCATTGGAGTTTCATTTACTAGTAGGTAGGTCAATTTCGGATTCGTGTATAAATCAAAAGAAAACGCTCATCTATTATTTATCCTGCTAAAACACACTGGATTTAGTATTGTTTGCTTTTGTATGAATTACCTTTCCGGCCAGATTATGAAAGGAATTTTTTAGATTCTCAACATTATCCTTATGAACAACTGCTGCAATGGCAGGTCCATTACCAGAATAACTAACAGCCAAACAGTTATTTTCCAGGGCCTTAATGGCAGGTAGGTAGTTGTTATAGAGAATAGAATTAGTAACGACTCCGTTTAAATTCATAGCTTTCCAATAATCACCCTTTAGTGCCAATCTAAACGCGTGATTGAAGAGCTCCTTCTGAAAAGTCAGATTTTTTATCTCCCCTCTAGCTACTCCTGTAGGCAAGAAAATTAAAACATGCAACTCTTCATTAACAGGATCCCTTCTGATTAATTTTTTATAGTGATTGTCTGTCAAAACCAGGCCGCCATAGTAGCAACCACATGCGTCGTCATAAGCACCAGTTATGCTTACCTTGGCCCAAAGTGATGAGTTTACTGCAGTATTCAAAACCGACCTGTCATATATATTGTCATTCAAAAGTTTATGGCATGCCAAAGACACTGCATTTGAAACTGCACTTGAACTTTTAAGACCCCATCCTGCAGGAATTTCAGAACTCAAATTAATAGATATGAAATGATTCTTTATTAGGCTATTAGGCAATATAGTTCGAATTATCCTGTTTACCAATTTGTCGTTGACAAAATTTCGTGATATTCCTGTATGACCGGGTTCTAATGTAATCCTAACAGTAACCTTTAACGATACACCTAAAGTCGCACCCTTACCAGTGGCAATCGCATTTACAATTGACACTGCACCATACATTGTTGCGGTTGCAGATAGCGTCATCTTATTTTGGCTCACCGAATATTCCAAATAATGCTTGTTTCATTACTTCTCTAGGTGCCTTCATCCCTGTCCAAATTTCAAATGCTTTATATCCTTGAGAGAGTAACATTTCATAACCAAATATTATTTTGGCACCTGTTTTTTTAGCTTTCTCAAGCAAGTCAGTATTAATTGGTTTGTAGACGATATCAAAAACAATCGCATCCTTTCTAATAAAATCTAATTCAATGGGGCTTTTTTCTCCTTGAAGTCCTATGGACGTTGTATTTAATATTAAACCAGAATTCTTGCTCACTTGAGATAGTTTTGCTGTGTCCTCAAACCTAAAAGGAATACAATTTAGCTTCAACTCTCTTCCTAAAGTGATGACATTATTCAGCTTGGTTTGATCTCTGTTGAAAATACTTATAGAGTTTATCCCTTTTTTCCTTGCCAATCCAACAAGAGCAGCTCTGCAAGAGCCTCCTGCACCTAAAATCAATACATTCAAACCTTCAAAACTAGAGATTCTTTTTTCAATGGGTTCTAAAATGCCGTCGATATCTGTATTGTATCCAACGAGTAAACCATTCTCGTTGCTTACTGTGTTCACAGAGCCAGCAATCATAGCTTCATTACTAAGCTTGTCTAGTAACTTTACAATTTCAACCTTGTGAGGAATGGTAACATTAAACCCTGCTATACTAATTTTTCTCATTGATTCAACGGCACCTTGAAGTTCATCTGCTGGTACCTTAAACGCAATGTATGAATAATTTAGATTTACGTGTTTGAAGGCTGCGTTTTGCATCAGCGGAGAGAGAGATTGTTCTATGGGATTTCCAATGATACAAAAAGCTTTGGATGTAATGACATCTGCTCCCTTTGAAGGTGAAGGGTTTGTTCCAATACCACTCATATAGACGTATACGTCTCTAACCGTAATCCGTATTTAATTCAATTTGCTGCTACTTTTCTATTCGACTGCATGAATCATCAACTAATAAGTTAGAATCAATTGACCAAAAGTTTTTCTAGGCAAACTAAGCTGTGAAGGAATGTTTATACATATAATTCTGGAAGATATACTCTTTATCGCATTGACCATCACTATGTAATTGCAGATCTTAGATCAACTTGACTTCAAATAATTTCTCAAACGTTTTCATTTGCTCTATTGTCAGTTGTCCGGGAGCAATTGCCTTTTCTAATGATGCATAGGTAAATGGGGCATCGCCTGTCACGGTAGATAAGACCCTGCTAATAACACCAGCGTCTCCCATTGCAAATGCCACCAGGTTTACATGAGTATCTACAGATTGATATAAACTTAGGATGTTAATTGAATCGTCAACGCTTTTAGCTGTGGTAACAATCTTTAGATAAGGACTATATACTCGCATCTTGTTAACCAATGTAATCAATTCGTCCTGGCTGGGAGTACCTGCGAAATCATGCCAGGATACTAGAATCCGAGTGTTACTATTATCTATAATGTCTGCCAGTTCATCACTGTTAGATACTAGTTCATATTCGATATCTACAAAAAGAGGTTTCGCATCAATTAATTTTTGGAGAAAAGATATGCGCTGAGCGTGATCGTTGCTGAATTTTCCCCCCTCATTTTCAGGTCTGAGGGTATATACACTTTGATCTTTGTACTTTGATAATAACTCCAAATAGTGTTCAATTCGAGTAAAATCATTGATAAAATCAAACCTACACTCAATCATTTCCGCCCCCTTTTGAATTGCTTTTTCTATGTCACGTAGTGGCGATTCCAATTCGTTGTTCTCTTTGGCCAGGTCATCTACAATTGGGATGGATATACAAATCTTTTTTCTATTTCTTGGCAACAAATTAAAAATGTCATACGTATTTATAATTCATTTGAGCCTAATTTCGGATACATGCTGTTGTATTTTATTATTATTATTATTATTATTATTACTGAATCAGATTTTCATATTTTCTATCTCATTATTTTATTTATCTGGATTTTGAATTCTTAGTCTTATGAGTAAAATACCAACCAAATACAGAACTAGCATTGGAACTGATATGAACCACATTGTAATCCCACTTCCATCAGGTGTAATAATTGCACCAAAGATAATAATAATAAGTAGAGCAAATTTGAAATTTCTAATCCAAAACTTTAATCCAACAAGTCCGCTGTAAGAAAGGAAAAACATTATGAGAGGAAGCTGAAAAGCAATCCCAAATGCGATAAAAAATTGTAAAACGAAATTTATAAAGTCTGAAATATTTAGAAAAGTTACGACTCCTATTGATTGTCCGTACTGATACAAAAAGGACAAAGTTATCGGGATGGCCAAATAAAATGAAAACAAAATGCCTGCAAAAAACAGGGTGGCAGTTGGCAAAATTATAGTTCCAACCACCCTTCGTTTACTTGTCATTGATATTGCTGGGCTAATGAAAGCTAGAATTTCTCTAGCAATAAGTGGTACAGCGCAAGAGATTGATAATAAGATTGCAACATAAATTTGTGCAAAAAGTGCCTGACCAGGAGCTGTTTGTATTAGTTCTACTTGCTGAGGTACTAGGCTATTGCTCAAAAAGAGGGTCACCTGACTGGCTATATTATTATAAACGGTTGGAACAAGAAAGTAAAAGGAATGACCATTAACAGTCACCAAATGGATCCCAAAAACCGTACAGACTACCATTATTGCTATCGTTATAACAATAATCTTTAAGAAGCGATTTCTAAGCTCCTTTAGGTGGTCAATAAACAGCATATCTCCAGGCGTCATTTACGCTAGAATGATATGAAGTAAAAATAAAAGATATAAACTATGCTTCAATAATTGGTAGTTTTTTAAAATGATTTTGATTAAAACAAGGTCATTTCATACTACTACTAGTTATGTCTTTGAAAGAGAATAGGGCTGTTGGTAACTAGACAACATGTGACGCTATTTTTTTCCAGTTTGCAATCAAAGCTTCAGGTCTGATATGAAGCTCCTCACTTGTCATTCGGAACTTGGCCAGGTCTACATATTCTTGCTTTATATCCATTCCTAAAAAATGTCGATCCAAATTATATGCAACCTTCGTAGTTTGACCGCTCCCATTAAACGGATCTAGTACAACATCTCCATTATAAGAGTAAATTTTCATTAATCGATATGGTATTTCTTCGGGAAAGGGACATGGATGATTGATATACCCGGGGGGAACAGGGGCTATATGCCAAACTGAATTGGCAATTTCTTTGGTCCATTCTTCATGAGTTGCAGGAAGTACTTCACGTCTTTGGTTACGGCCACTTTTGACATCCCCTTTACGCAAAACTAAAATAAACTCATGCATGATATTTGCTCGGTAATACTTTGGATATGGATTGATTACAAATGATCCATATCTGTTTGTGCCACCTGTTACCTTGTGCCATATAATCTCTTCATGTAGATTCCAATTTCCAATTGGATTTACAAGCCTAGACAAAAGAAGATGAGGCAATGGAATTAACGTTCCGTTAACAACTTCATTTGCAATGACTATGCAACAGTAGCCACCTTCCTTAGTCACTCTAAAAACCTGATCGTTGAAAATTGATACCATATTATCTAAGTATTCTTCCAGTGTGACTTTGGTAACACCTCTATAATATTCAGAATTTTTTTTGGATGTGTGCAAGTCATAGTCGATAGCGTTTCCATATGGAGGTGATGTGATAGTTAGTTGAATAGTATTAGCTGGTATATTTTTTAATAACTTGTTGCAATTTCCCAATAATATTTTATCATAAATTGATTCAGGTCTTACTAGCACAAAGTATTTTTTTGTAAAGAGTCCATAATCCTAATACTCTAAAAATGTAAACTGATTGATAAAAAAAATTAACAAATTTATTTTTCAAGTATGTATTCGTTAGTCACTTCCATACCAAAATGTCTACCAGTTGGCGGTTTAGAATAAACCAAGATAGAATCACCTTTCTTGGCATGAGTTACTGGAAGGATGCTACCGTCCTCGCCAAGAAACCTAATTGTTTCAGCATTCTGTACTATAATACTACCATACTCTTTTTCATTTATTTTGGCTTTAAACAATTTTAAAGGTCTTGATTCTATTTTTGCCCTTCCAACACCTACAACCCTTCCAATCCCCTTGTCATTTACGATGTAAACTTGGCTACCTGATTCCAGTTCCGACAGGTAATTCGTAGTTCCTCCAGGTATTATCGTATAACAATGAACTGCACCCGCATTAACTCTAAATGGTCGAGGCGAGGTAAAAGATGAACCAATAGATTCATTATGCACTAGAAAAAGGAAGTTTGACCTATTTCCAACCAACATCCCCTCTCCTCGGCTTAGCATTGAGACAGTATCTATACAAACCCTTTCGCCCATCCCAACATCAACTATTTCCTCAATTACTGCGGGTTTAATTTCAAATGTAGATTTGTTTATGATACTACTAACTTGCTTTAATTCATCCGAATTTTGGATGGAAATTACGACGCCATCCACACCCAGTTCTAATACAGTAAATAAGGTCTCAACTTCATCAATTGATTTGGCAACAGCAAATATTTCAATTGACGTACTTTGAAGCGAAGCTATTATATTCTCAAGAGGAATTATTCTCCAATCCTCCAAATCAATAATCACAAAGCTCAATTTGTTAGAAACTAGGTAATCTTTTATCTGGTGGATATCTTCGTTACTTTTTACTTTTTTGTATATCCCGTATTTTGAAGTCACGGAATTTTTATCAAGCAGGGTAGGTGAAGAAGTAGAAGAAGAAGAATTTGATAAAGCTGATGCCGAAGATAAGGATGGAGAAGACGAAGTATGGGTTAAAGTTTTTTGAGAACTATCCGCATTCGAGTCTACTATCACATAATCGGCACTTTCAGAATTAAAGATTAATTTTCCTTTAAAGGCCTCTGTTTTCTCTTTGTCTATGGAGGCTATCTCCAAAGGATTAATGTAGATCAGATCGATTTCGTCTTTAATATCGTTAAGCAGACTTACGAATTTTTCAAGTTCATTTTTTTTTAAATTTTCTGGCGATACTGATAAATCAGAATCATAATATCCTGCTGGTTTGACTATAATCTTCTTATTCTTATTTCCTTTTATTTTTCCCAAGCTTGGATCGTTCATTATAATTCTTCTCAAATATTATAGAATGTAAGGCTTTTATTATTTCATTAGGCCGCTTATGTTGAAAAATATTTCTTCCAAAGGTTACCCCAATTGCTCCGGCGTTCATTGCATCTGTGCACATTTGTAATATTTCTGAATCCGTGTTTGATTTTGGACCACCAGCAATAACAATAGGAACAGGACAGCTTCTTACTACGTCTCTAAATGAATCTGGATCACCTGTATAAACCGTCTTTACAATATCTGCTCCTGATTCTGCTCCGATCCTTGCGGCATGGGCTACAACTGATGGATCATGTGGATTCTTGATATTTTCACCCCTGGGATACATCATTGCTATTAACGGAATATTCCATTCATTACACTCATCAGCGACTTGCCCAAGTTTATACAACATTTTTGGCTCCTCTTTTGAGCCAATGTTTATATGCAAAGATACACCATCAGCGCCTAGCCTAATCGCTTCCTTAACGGATCCCATCAATATCTTGTTATTTGGATCAGGTCCAAGAGAGGTAGCCGCAGACATATGTGCTATAACACCAATCCTAGGCGGAGTTCGTAGTGCCTTAATTATGCCCTTGTTTACAAGAAAACATGTCAAACCAGAATCTTGGGTTTGTTCGATTAAATTTCCAATATTTTTAATTCCATCAATAGGTCCGCTGCTAATCCCGTGATCTAAGGGGATGCAGAGCATTTTGCCATTCTTCAGAATTCGACCAAGTCGTATCTCTTTCCCAAGGACCATAATAGAAGAAAAATTACGTTCCTATTTAAAAGTGATATGGTTGAAACAATTTTTTATTAGCCGACGGTAATTTTTGGCAGTTCGCAAACTGGTGGAAAGGACAGTTTGTGCTTGTTTGAATCTATTAGTTTTTGAATTCGTTGTACAGATAGTGAATCTAAACCGGTAAAATCATTTTCGTATTCTGAAATTTGATTGTATTTTTTTTCCTCTTGAAATTCTGACAGCTTGTTAATAACGAGATCGATTTGGCTAAAAGACATTCCTAATTCTTTTTCTGTTATCTGGTCAGTCCACAGCCTGGCGCTACTTTTTTTTTCTAAAATAGCACTTGGAATTTTCAGATATCTGCCTAGCTCCAGAATCTCTGTCTTGTACAAGTCTCCAAGGGGCAGTAAATCTGCACCACCATCTCCATATTTTGTAAAATAGCCAAGAACCAATTCTGTCTTATTTGAAGAGCCAAGAACGAGTCTTCCTTTCAGGCCAGCATAATAATACAAGATACACATTCTAATTCGTGCAACCAAATTCCCAGCTACTATTTTATTTTCCGTTCGATCCAAGATTTTGTTAAATCCCTGTTTGGGAGAATCAACATCGGCCTTTTTGTACTCAATTCCTAACCTTTTACACACTTCCACTCCATCTGTGATATCATTTAGCGGAGTAACATCTTTATCTGGCAATAGGAGTCCCAACACCTTGGTCTTGCCTAGCGCTTTTACTGCCAGATAGGCAAGAACTGCAGAGTCTATGCCTCCAGAAACTCCAATGACAACTCCCTTAGATTTTCTAACCTCAATTTCATTTTTTATAAAATTGACAATTAATTCGGTTACCTGTCCATAATCCATTAATGTTGAAGAATCTTCAAAATATTCCGTTAAATTTGTTGCGATTACGATGTTTGATACGGACAAAGATGTAGGTCAAAACGCTATAGAAAAATTTAGTTCGATTGATAGAATATTTTAATATACAGAAATCATATTAAATTTAGGTTCATTGGACACACGTAATATTGGTTTGAGAAATATCGAGGTAGCCGACACAAAGATATCTTCCATTGATGGGGAAAACGGCAAACTAATCTACAGAGGCTACGACATCCTCGATCTTGCAAATCATTCAACTTATGAAGAAACTGCATATCTGTTACTATTTGGTGATCTCCCTCTCAAGGAGCAACTCGATGAATTTAATTCAAAGCTAATTGCATCAAGAAGTATTCCTGAATCCATATACAAAAA
>QCWC01000084.1 GCA_013114705.1 Candidatus Nitrosocosmicus sp.
AAAAGTAAGTGGGAACAATTAAAGATTTCAAGTAGGTATCAGTGAATCTTGATATACAACCTTTTGGTATAAGTTGGAGTGAATGGCATTAATGAATTGAAATGTTGTCCAGTAATTCCATATTTTAGGGCGGATGGTAAAATAGTCAGATAGTTTGTCGATATGTATAAATCACAAATTATAATCTGAGCTTCATCAGACAAGACATAATTTCGTCAATTAAGTCAAATCCGAATGAAACAGCACAGGTAGCTCCCATTTTACCTCATAGATCTGATGGCATGATTTATTCTGGCGTGTTGACCTTTTCAGCAACCAGTCCTGTGGAAATAGGTTTCCTAAATAGAATAGATATGGATTAATCTACCCTTTCACACATAATAAATCAATTCGGATAATCATCACCCCATTGGATACATCTTGCATCCTCTTCCATTCATAATTTAACAAAACCAATTCTTAAAATTATTGGAGGAATTCAACCTGAATATGGACCGTCGACTCATTATTATTCTGCATCCATTTCTTTTGTATCTGGAGGAGTTGGATTATGGTCACCTGTAGGAGAGCCTTTTGTTGTTTCATACCAATTGTCAGCAAAACTGGTTCAGCCCGAGATAGTAAGTAATATAGTTTTAAACAATACTGAATAGATTGTTACAATCATCTTTATTTTTATTTTGAAAAATCAAGCAAGCCCAATACAGTAAATTTGAATGTCTACTGGAATATAACGAGTTAAATTTCTATGCTATTTATTTTGGGTCTAATATTAAAGTTATCCAGAAGGTTGCTAATTCGGTTGGTTCAGTCTTTGATACCACAAAATAATTTAGTTTATTGATAAATGATATTATTTGCAAATCAAAAAAGGAAAAAGGTGTTGATAGATTAGATTGGTACGGATTGACCTACTCTATCTTAATTTCCTTGCCTGCAGGTTTGTTTACTTTCTTGTGGTCGAAGGTTATTTCCAGGACACCATTGTTGTAGACGGACCTAGCGGTTTCTATATCGGCTTGTTCTGGCAGATCGATTGTCTTGTGATACTTCCTTGAAGCATCCTTTGCTGTTGTTACTTCAACTTTAGAATCGTATGCTTTTATCTTAATATCAGTTTTTTTGATACCGGGCATTTCCAGTATTACTTTAACCTCTTTATCAGTACTTGTGACATCAACTAATGGCTCTCTTTCCGCAGAAATTGGCGAAGGTTTCTCTAGTTGGGATCCTACACTTTGTATGTTACTGATGTTTTTAAGAGACTTTACATTTCCAAATTCTCTAACTTGAGGTTTTCCGTCGGGTCCAATGGTCATGGAATACCCATAAACTATCGGCCCTACTTCCCTGACCTTACCACCATCCTTCGTTTCGTATTCTCTAACAAGTTCTTTGGGTGCGTTGTTTGACACATTGTTAAATACATCAAACATTCTGTTCATTTCGTCATGGATGGAATCTAATTCATTATCGAAAATATCGCTTGTATTCAACCTATTGAATAACCCTCTTCCTCGTCTTCCAAAAGGCAAATCGAAGAATCGGTTAAACCAGTCATTTGGGATTATATCCTTATTGCTCATAAGTAATATATGTAATACACATTACAATATATAAATTTTTCTTACAATGTGTAATATTTATTGTTTAAGATATAGTGTTACGTAAATCCACGAGTAAAATAGTCCTCCTCTCCTCTAATTGTAGCCCAACAGATATTTTAAAAATCTGGTGAGAATTAGTTAGGCTGTGTTTTTGACACGCATGTAGTATAGTTTAATTTAATCAGAACTATGTCAGCATTTCATACGTAAACTGTACGACTGGCCATGGTTCAATGGATGATATACAAAACGAATTTGACCATATTTTTCAATTCTAGGTTTAAAGGAGCGGTGGCAAAGATATCCTCTAGAATCACTAATTTTCCGCAGATGAGTATTATGTTATTTTGTTTTATTATTTTTACGTGAATTACACATTCTTAGATGATGAATTTCAAAAATGGAGACATAAACCAGATAGTAAAAAAAATTAGAGAGAAGTCTAACCGCTTCTAGAAGATAGCCATTCAAACATATCCCTAAGGACGTACTCCTCCATTGGTCCACTCTGACTAACCCATTCACTTGAAATCGAGAGTGAATGTCCAAGATTCGGATATGTAATTATGAGATGATCTGGATGATCAACCTCCGTGAGTCTTTGTTGCAATAACAATCCTTGTTCAAGAGGAGTAGCGCTGTCATTTTCTCCTTGAAGTATTAAGACGCCAATATCTGAAGATACGTTTCCTATAATGCTCAAAGTGCTTTGAAAGTTAGGATGCGATCTCATCCATTTGGGACATCCTTCATATCCACCATTCCATTCAAAGTATCCATAATGAACGTCACGACAATGGATAGATAAAGCAAAATCGGTAGGAGTAGTAACATTTTGGAATGCTTCTACTAGTGCTTGTTCCAAGATATTTCCTATATCAATAGTGTCATGTATCATATTACTGGATATAGAACCCACTTGACCGGTCAATGACTTGTTAAGTTGGATTTCAGGATCAAATGGAAAATCAAGTAGGTGAGTAACATTGCCGCCCACTAAATCTTGTAATAATGGATCGTCTGATACTTCTTTAATTGTAAGAGAGTCGTTATCACCTTTTTTTAATACACTTTTAACGTAATCCAAGGGATTTTTGACTATCTGGAAATACAAGAGTTCCTTTAGGCTATCTGCAACTGCCCCCATCAAAACTATATTCCTAACTTTATCCGGATTATCGACTGCAATTCTAGGTGTAATCATTGTTCCTTCACTATGCCCAATTAGTGTTACCTTTTCAGTGGAGTTGACTTGAGGTTGTTGCAAAAGTACAGATAGGGCCTTTGAAGCATCCTGCTTTAGTAGATCAAATGTAGCGTTTCCCCATACATCATAGTCTATCGTAAAGTTTGATGTAATTCCTCTCTTATCGTACTTGAGAACTGCAAATCCTCTTTCAGAAAGATATTGAGATATTTGAAAGAATGTCTGCTTGGCAGGATAAGTTTTCTCGCCTGTCTTATTATCAATGAGTATTAATCCGCCAGTCTCATTCATATCGTTTGCACCTGACCCTTGTATAAGCAGGACACCTGGAAATGGTCCTTTACCAATTGCTGGATATGATAATTGAGATTTAGTAGTTAACCCATCGCCCAAATCTATTTCCAGATCCTTGTGTTTTACAAGATGCAGATCTGATTGAGCAAATGCTTCGGAGTGCAGGGATAAATTAAATGATGAGGATAATATACAATAACTAACGAAGAGCCCAATTATCCAACCTAAAAATAGAGCCGCCGATTTTGATCTAATTATCAACAATTACAATAAGAATAAATATTATGATATATAGTGATTATGGTCCCAGAAACAACATCCAAAAAAAATATCAATTTTCTGCTAGCATCAATCGGTCTTTGTACCAATTCGAAAAAGATAAACCTATAGTATTATATTTCCATCTGAAAATCCAGTTAAAACCTAGCGCCAATTCTAATCATTTTCATCTTAACGTGTAGGGCCTCACCAAAATAAATAATAATTATTAAAAAAAACATGCAACTCAAAAATCAATGAGATCATACTTGTTACTTAGAATAAGAATCCAACCAAGAATATAAATCTGCCAAAACCTGGGGATAAATAGGTCCTAATCCATTCTGCCATTTCGATGAAGAATAGAAAAAGTGTCCAAGGTTGGGGTAGGTTATCAAGGTGTGGTCAGGATGATTTACTTTATCGAGTTGTTGATGCAATAACAGACCCTGTTCAATAGGAGTTGCACTATCGTTTTCTCCTTGAAGGATAAGAATAGGTATAGATCTAGAAACATTCCCAATTGTACTTAAATTCGGTATTAAATCAGTTTCTGATTTAATCCAGATTGGACACCCAATTATTTTGGAGCACTTTGACAAATCGAACGCTATTTTATCTTCATATTCCTTTATCAGTAAAGGCTTGAGCTGTGTCTCAATATTGAGATACCCAGTTTCATTATTTTGATTTCCTGAATCGCTTTCTACATTATCTTCCGCTGCTGCTTTGATGGCATTGGTAACATTATCAGTATCCAGGAGAGACAGGTTTACCACTACATCGTCCAGGTGGGGGTCTGATGCAATTCGATCAATTGGGATATAACCTGTATGGTTTGTATCTAAAACTTGCTTTGCGTAATCATAACGTAAATCTACAACTTGATAATAAAGTATATCTTTAATCAAGTTTTGAGCTACTGCACCCATCAATACGATACTCTTCACTTTTGTGGGATTATCAACTGCAATTCGTGGTACAATTATTGTGCCTTCACTATGCCCAACTATGCTAATACTTTTGGGCTCGATATCAGGCTGCTCACTCAAAACAATCAAGGCTTTTTCTGCGTCATTTATGAGATCTGTTACCGTCATGTTGCCCCAAACATTAGAATCCTCAACAGTCAAGTTAGGACCGACGCCTCTTTTGTCATACCGAAGCACTTCAAAACCCCTTTCTGAAAGGTAATTTGCAATCTCCCAAAATGGCTTTACATTCTCATTGAGAGTTGAATTCATATCGGTTGCACCAGAACCGGGTACAAGAAGTACGCCCGGAAATGGTCCATTACCCATTGCTGGGTAGGTTATCTGAGCGTTAGTAGAAACACCATTGCCAAGATCTATTGTCAAATTTCTATACTTGACAATTTGAATTTCAGGTTGTGGAAAGGCTTTGGAAAATGACAACGAGGTCGGATCAAATGACAATGGTAAATAAACTAACATGTTAATAGATATTAGTAATGCCATACCTATTGTGATGGCAAATATTGAATTGACAAAAGATCTAAACAATAGTTATAGCAAAATACTTCTAGTATATAAAATTCCTCGATACTTTTCACGTCTCTTCTATTACAAGAATTACAAAGATGAAAGGAGAGGCTAAATCCGGCAAGACCGAATCAAATCGTGTCATATGACCAAAATGGGGAAATATTTTTGATCAAAATAGTTAAGAAATATGTCATATTTATAATATAGTAGCATCTTACTTGTATGAACAAAGTAAACTTGTTAGCATTTGTGGGAATTGTTGTAGCAGCATTTCTGAATATTGAGGTGTTGGATTGGGTTGAGGGTCAACCATCAATGGAAAATTCCTCTAATTTAACTAATCCTAATAACCCGACCCTAAAGTTAGATGCACTGTACAATAAGACAAGCGAGCTGGATAATAATTCCACCGAAACTGACAAGAATCTGCCATCGCCCATGTAGACTTAGGGTTGGTTAACAATACCATAACTTTCATTACATAAAAAAACACTATGGTTATTTGAGCAGAATACGTATCCCGTTGGGATCTTGGATTATATGATGTATTTTGAGATTTGATTGTGTGCTGCTCATAAACCATTATGCATATTTAGAATGAAGTGATAATTTTGTGACAAATCGAAAAAAGGTCAAAACTCTGTTATATGGAACGATAGGAGGAATCATTGCAAGCATAACCATGTATCCATTTCTTTTTCTTACTACAAGTATGATGGGGCTTCCACTAGATGACTTATCTATAGCCAGGGGTATGGCAATAAGCAATATCAAAGACAATTATTATCTCAATCTGACGCTGGGTATTTTCATGCATTTGTTTACTGGAGCCATAGCGGGTGTAATATTCGCCATCATAGTGTCTACTATAAAGAAATTTGTGATCACAGATTTAAAAAGAGGAATTACGGAAGGTCTAATCTACTCGGTAATCATTTTCATAGTTTTGTTTGTTCCTACTACTGTGGGTATGGTCATACCAAATCTGTTTGATATAATGAACCAATCCAATCCTATTCAAAGTAGTTCGGAGGATCGCCAAACTATTGAACAAAATCTAATACCAATATATGGCTTTGGATTTATTGCACATATAGTA
The DNA here is from genome assembly GCA_013114705.1 of Candidatus Nitrosocosmicus sp. Taxonomy (GTDB): domain Archaea; phylum Thermoproteota; class Nitrososphaeria; order Nitrososphaerales; family Nitrososphaeraceae; genus Nitrosocosmicus. The sequence continues at coordinate 5,971 of QCWC01000084.1, forward strand.
TTTGGATCAGTATTAGGAATTGTAACATCATTGTTAGTTATCAGAAACCGTATGGTTCAGCTTAAATAAATTTTTTATACAGGGTATATGACAATAGTTACTAAACATAGTACCTTAGTTCCCATACAACGCAATAAAAATAGTATTAGCGAGGATTGGAATAAATCTTAGATTAATAAAATTATAGATTTTTAAAAATTACATCTATGGAATTATTTTATATTTTCAAGTTCCTTAGAACATACTTCACAGACAGTCTCATCTTCTTTGGAAGTAAATAGTATGCCGCATGAAGCACATTTTATTTTATGTTTCTCATACATATATTACTAATATGCAAAACAAAATATTAAAACAACCATGATCAGTCTGTCTGTTAGAATTTACATAAATCCAAGAGGACCCGGTGAGAATATTCTAAATATTAACCTGTAGTTGATTACTGATCCTCAGGATCAAGGGTTGTAATGTCGGTGGTCAGGATTGGATTGGATGTACTATGTTATATGAGATAAAGTATCATTAAATGATAGATGATGATTCGCAAGGATAAGTGATGAATGCAGACACCATGTTACAATAACATATTTCTGTGAGCCGTTATTACACATCCTGATTGTGGCACATGTTTAATCACCAATCATTTGTACTATGATTTTGCGTTCCCTCGGTCTTGTATCTAGCTCTATTAACACTATCTGTTGCCATGTGCCAAGTGTTAAATGACCTTCTATTAATGGAATTGCCAAGCTAGGGCCAATCAAAGATGCTCTAACGTGGGAGTGTCCATTTCCATCATGCCACGTATTATCATGAGCGTATTCAATCTCTCTAGGCGCCAGTCTTGAGAGCATTTCTGGAAAGTCCTTTCGTAATCCTGACTCGTATTCTATTGTTGTGATTGCTGCAGTGGAGCCGACAACAAATACTATAATGGCCCCGTTTTCCATCTTACTTTCTTTGACAACTTCTGATACTTTATCTGTAATGTCAAGAATATCATTTTCTGATCTTGATTTGATCTGAATTTTCTTTGTAATCACAGTCATACTTTGTTCGGATATTTTGTGTAATTTCATAAATTTTAAAATTTTTCTATTAACCGAGTTCTGTGATAAGCGATACAAATTTGACTCATATAGGTACTAAAGCATACCAATTTGCCTAATTCCGTCAAAACCATTCAATCAGATTCGATTAAAAAACCGCAACAAGGAGCTGTTTTTGCCATGAGGGCAATGCGGTCATAGTAATGATATTATGCTATAGATATTTTTGTTATTACAAGTAGTAATTTATCTATACCATATCATCCTCAGTAATATATTAATAGTTTTTTATTGTGATATTAAAATTACATCGAATTATAGATAAAAATATTGCAAATTTCATTTACATGGATTTGGCCTAGATCACCGCATAACCTGATATCGGGTTTATGTTCCATATATTATTTAATGGACTGCTGCCAATATTAGTAAATTCAGTATTAATCCAGAGTTGTTTTTCCAGGACAAATAGAATTGAAATCTCAATACTTTAATAAAAAATACTCATCTAGAAAACTGAAATCATCCAGGTTATTGATAAAGTGAATGGAAATACTAAACAGCATCTATCTTACTAGTTATTTGCCTATTGAAGAGAATTGTTTGTATGTCCTACTATCCTGTCCCCTTTGGCTACTAAGCAACAAATGCATTTTTCTCTGACACATGTGCTAGATTGTGTGTGTCCGCAGATAGCACATGTACAAATTACATCGTTTCGTCTATCAGTTATGTCATTTTTCTTTCGATTGATGTAAATCCAATAAATAACAAGGGAAATGCCTGTTAGTATTAAGATAAATGAAGGTACTATTACTCGTAAACTCAATAACAACACACTAAACCCTACAATTACGATTCCAACAATTAATGGCCAAACGACCATTTTGTTGCCTTTGTTACTCTTGTTCTTGTCACCTGTATCAATTGGATTAGAATTAACTTTGCTCAATTTGCTTCATCAACCGTAACAGCGGCAATGTCACTTTGATCTTGAGTTTTCTTTTTCTTCTTCCGAATACTTCTCACCTGTTCAAGAATTTCCAGTAATTTATCCTCAGAAATTTTAGAAATTTTTGAATCACATTCGATTCCTTCCGCATCTAATACTTCTTCTGTAGTTTCTATAATTTCGTTCTTATTCTGTTTTTCCTCTTCAGTAAGCAAACTCAAACTCAAAAATCTTATGTAGGCGAATTCACTCATAACATACTATGGTTGAACCTAATTTATAACACATACTACGAAATGTTGCGACAATTAGTTGATAACATTAAATTTTATATTCACTTCTTTATCGAATTATCCGTTGTTTCCTAAATGAATAAAGCCAACTTCTGACTAGGAAAAATATAGACCAAAATCATATTTTTGAACGCATTATCTTATGATAGAAGAGTTCAAAAAACATATCTTTAGCAAACAGTAGTACGGTAGTTTATTACTCAGATAGAGATCAATATATTACTAATCTATATAAATTATGATGACAAATAGAAT
>QCWC01000085.1 GCA_013114705.1 Candidatus Nitrosocosmicus sp.
CGTTATTCACAATAATTGTCACGTCACAGTCAGTTGAAGCAGTATCTTTTGAAACTCCATAGATTACTAGTGACTTGTTTGAATTAAGGGGAACCAAGTCACCTTTGTCGGGTGAATTTATCTTTATACCTCCTGCAAGTTTTGAGATGCTAGATGCAGAGGTAGTGGCATCAGCATCAGTATTAGTATTAGTAGTAGGAGGGGTAGTAGCACTAGGAGAAACAGCTGTCTCTGTATTATTATTATTCGTAGTCAAAGTATTGTTCTGTGCTAATACTTGAACACTTGAATTATAATGAATGTTTGATAATAATAAGAGTATCAATAGTCCTGAAAAAATAATCCCAATATTTTTTATCATGATTGAATTTCCCATTTTTCAATATATTAAAGTTTGACAAGATTTTTCTATATGATAAATCCAGATGTATATGTTGGGAATGATGATTGCAATTGATGGATGAACTTACATATACCATAAACTTTAACAATTCCAAAACATCATTATCGTCGTGGTAGAAAATACCGAAGGCAATCAAAAAACTCTGCTAACTTTCTCTAATATCCAATACTTAGTCGAAGGTTTGGATGCGTTACTTCATACGAATCTTGATGGAGACAAAAGAACAAAGGTGATCAAGTTAAGAGATGATCTAACCGATTATATCAATAACTTCTTTAACGATTATTCTTAAATTGGCTTTTGCTTACTAACTAACTAACTAACTAACTGTATCAACTAGTGACTATTAAGATGAGAAAATGAGATTTTGAAAGTAGTAATTACTGGTACGCCCGGTGTAGGCAAACATACAATTGCTGAATCGCTATCAATTGTAATGGGAAATATACCTATTTTAGATATAAACAGGATTATTTTGTCTGAAAATCTATTAACTGCTTCTTCAAAAAAAAACGATAGTAATAATGATAATGAGGTAGACATTCAAAAGTCATATGAATTTTTGACATTTTTACTGTCTGAAGACAAATTTCAAGATTCAATTATAGTAGGTCATCTAGCACCCTATGTTATCACTCCTGATTTAGTTGATTTTGTAGTGGTATTAAGAAGGTCGCCGTATGAACTAAAAAAAATTTATCATGAGAGAAGTTATTCAGAATCCAAAACTAGAGATAACATCAATGCCGAAATTTTAGGTATATTGTCATACGACGCCTCTAAAAATTTTGAGTTCTCAAAGCTCTCCGAATTGGAGAACTCCAATAACTTGATACCTTCATCCGTAGCTCACTGCATATTCAACATGTACTTGAATCCAAAATCGAGGTCCTTTGGGTTTATTGATTGGCTATCCTTGATTCAAAGCGATCCAGAAATGCTAAAATACATAAAATAAACCTCTTTTTAACTGATTTCATATATATATACCTTAAGATACTTATCCTCTTGGATTATGGCTGCTTTAATTTCAAGAAAGTTTGCTGAAGAAAGTGTACAATTTCTAGGAAAAAAAGTTTCAATTGAAACTTCTGACAATAAAACTTATTCAGGCATTTTGACTGGTTTTAATGAAAAATTTGATTTGATATTAGATAATGTTGATTCTCAGCAGATTCAAAAACTAATGATCAATGGTCAATTCGTAAAAGAGGTAAAACTTTTAGAACGACCTTTTGATTTAAAAGCTCTATCCGAAAGATTATCGAGGGTTTTCCCTGGATTAGTTAAGATTCGTGAGGACGTCGGTGCCATCATTGTAATGGATAAAATTAAAGTCACCGAGTCTGGAATCGAAGAAGGTTCTGGCCTCTCTGCAACACGTGTCAAGGCTATTTATGATGAATTCCTTAGGGAGTCAAAGAACTAATCTTGGTATTTGAGGTGAAATGTACTGACCTAGCTGCCCGAATTGGTAAACTGACTACACCCCATGGTTCTTTTGAAACACCGGCATTTATACCAGTAATTCACCCCGTAAAACAGCAATTAAGTCCTAGTTTTTTAAAATCACTTGGATTTGAATGCATAATCACAAATGCGTATATAACTTTCAAATATTATGGTGAAAAAGCCCAAAAACAGGGAATCCATAGAATCGTTAATTATGATGGGCCCATAATGACGGATTCGGGAGGCTATCAAGTTCTTGAGTATGGTAAAGTAAATGTTACACCATCCACAATGGCTCAATTTGAGCTCGATATTGGAAGTGACATACCTGTTCCCTTGGATAAACCCACCGGATATGGCTTACCTTACAATACAGCCAAGTCTTATGTGGAAGAAACGATTTCAAATATTGATGAAACCATAAAAGTAATAAAAAGCAACAACGGAGCTGGCACAAATTATGACGATAACAATAATGGACTTGATGTTGATAATTCGTTATCTTCAAAGGGAGAGTTATGGACAGGAACAATTCAGGGTGCAGAACACTTTGATCTGGTAAGATATTCTTCCTCTATTTTAGATAAGAAGGGATTTTCATTTTTCGCAATAGGTAGTCCTGTCGAACTTATGGAAGCTTATGAATTTTCAATATTGGCTCAACTAATAGAAGCTACCAAATCCTCCATTCCAAACAAACCTATTCATTTATTCGGTGCAGGCCATCCTCTTACAATACCACTTGCAGTTGCATTGGGTTGTGATACATTTGATTCTGCATCATATATTTTGTATGCAAAAGCCAATAGATACATGAGCTCTTCAGGAACATTGAGACTGGAAGATCTTTCATATTTGCCATGCTGCTGTCCGGTTTGTTCTCATTTTACAGTTAAAGAATTAAACGATGAAGAAACTAATAGTCGAACCATTAATCTTGCCAAACACAATTTGTTTATTCTAAAACAAGAAATGGCTGCGGTAAAACAGGCCATTTATGATGGTCGTTTGTGGGAATATATACTACAAAAAGCACGATCTCATCCAAAATTGATGGATGCAATTCATACCATGAAAAACTTTGATTATATTCAACAAAATACTCCTATATTCAAGCATAAAGCGATTTACTTGTTTGAACCCTTAGATCAATTCAGACCCGAATTAGTGAATTTTAGAAAAATGTTGATAAATAATTATAGATCACCGCCAAACACTGATTCTCTATTGCTTTATCCTGATCAAGGAATAAGACCGTTTTATTCCTCCTCCATATTAAAAAAACTTTCCAACTCTTATCCTGATGCCTCCATTTGTCTGTACAATCCATTCTTTGGCCTGATTCCAGTTGAGATTTCAGACATTTATCCGGCTTCTCATAACATTTTTATAAAAAACTTTGACGAGTACTCTCCTAGAGATTATCCTCAATTCTTAAAATTGATTAATTCGTTCTTGAAAAAAAATGATAAATTCAGGTCGATTCATATAATAGCAAACAAGTTCATGAAGGGGTTAATTCCTTATATAAAGACCGTAGAAGAAACTGAGGTCAAAATCGAAGATTTTAGAGGTTTTAATTTAAAATAATTACAAAAATTAAATTGATTTTGTTAGAATTTAGCGCCGACGCTATCTTTGACTTCTTTTGACAACTCCTTGTATCCTTCCTTGTCTATTATCACGGCATTTATGCTATCACCGGTTCCAGCATTTCTTCTAATAGCTGCAGCGATGGCCTGGATTGCTACCTTGTAGGCCTCATTTACGCTCATCCCTTCTTTGTATTCAGATTCTAGATAACCATAGGCCACAGGAGAACCACTTCCTGTAGAAATAAACTTTTCCGTTGTCATAGAACCAAATAGATCAATGTTATAGATTTGTCCTTTTTGTTGGCGAAAATCAAATCCGCCCATGATGATTTGAACATAAAATGGAAAATATCTTTGATTAAATAGAATATTAGAACAAAGTCTTGCAGCAGAGCTAACTGGAATTGGCTCCCTCTTGGATAACCTGTAAATATTTGAATTATATCTCATTGTATCGACGAGATTTTGAGCATCTGCAACACCACCTGCTATTGTCATACCTAAGTGATTATCGACCTTTTGTATTTTCATTACATGTCTGTCTGCAATAAATAGTCCTGCACTTGCTCGAGTATCAGCAGCTAATACTACACCATCACTACATGTTAGAGCACAAGTAGTAGTTCCCTTCTTAATTTGATCTAAAATTTGTTGAGGATATCGATCATCATTAATGTGCATTTATATCAACTTCTAAAAGACTACATTTAAGCATTGTCAATTCACATTCAATTACAAAATAATTATTATATCTCTTTTGTTGTTATATATTTTATATTTGGCTCAAACTTTGTATGATAAGATCTGGGATGATCATGTAGTATACTCTGATGAAAATAATGATTTGTCTCTTTTATACATTGATAGACATTACATACATGAGGTAACTTCACCGCAGGCTTTTGATGGCCTTCGTATTAACAATAGGAAAGTGAGAAGACCCGATCTTACTTTCGCTACGGTAGATCATAACGTTCCTACCACAGACAGATCTTTGCCAATTGTAGATCAAATTTCTTCATTGCAGATAAAAGCATTGGAAAATAATTGCAAAGAATTCGGTATATCCCTTTTTGATATGAATGACAAGTATCAGGGTATAGTTCATGTGATTGGTCCGGAATTAGGATTGACACTTCCCGGTAGTACTATTGTGTGTGGAGATAGTCATACTTCAACTCATGGAGCATTTGGATCTTTGGCTTTTGGTATAGGAACCAGCGAAGTCGAACATGTGTTGGCCACCCAATGTTTGTGGATGAAAAAATCCAAGAATTTTGAGATTGTTTTGAATGGTGGTTTAAAAAATAATAGTAATATCTCTTCAAAGGATGTGATCTTAAACATAATTAGACAAATAGGTACATCTGGTGGTTCGGGCTCAGTGATTGAATACAAGGGAGATTATATTTCCTCTCTTTCTATGGAAAAACGCATGACCATTTGTAACATGTCTATTGAGGGAGGAGCCAGAGCGGGTCTTGTTGCACCGGACGATACTACCTTTAATTATTTAAGAGGTAGGATCTTTTCACCCCGGAATGAATCATTTGAACGCATGATACATGATTGGAAAGGTCTGAGATCAGACAACGGAGCAAAATATGATAGAACCTTTTCCATCAATATAGATAATCTTGCTCCACAAGTTACTTGGGGTACTAATCCTGCAATGACTGTTGATGTCGATTCGGTCATTCCTACTCCAGACGAGTATTCTAAAGGAAACGATGAGGAAAAGAAATCTGCTATTAAAGCTCTCAAATATATGGATTTAGAACCTGGAATACCAATTACAGATATTTCAATTGATAGAGTATTCATTGGTTCATGCACTAATGCAAGACTAGAGGATTTGATGGAAGCATCAGAGGCTGTGAAGGGAAAAAAGGTATCAGATAGTGTTAAAGCTATGGTCGTTCCTGGATCTCAGCAAGTAAAACATGCCGCAGAAAAATTGGGATTGGATAAGATATTTACCAATGCTGGTTTTGAGTGGAGAGAACCTGGATGTAGTATGTGTTTAGGAATGAATCCTGATATACTTAAAGCAGGAGAAAGATGCGCTAGCACTTCTAATAGAAATTTTGAGGGGCGTCAAGGAACTGGCGGTCGGACTCATCTTGTCAGTCCAATAATGGCCGCAGCAGCGGCAATAGCTGGTAAATTTGTTGATGTAAGGGAGTGGGTTTAGCTCAATCTTATTTGTAAAGGATATACAGAGTAAAGTAGAGGTGTATTTTGATGGAACCATTTAGAAATCTTGCTAGTAAAGTTGTGCCACTGGATATAGCTAATATCGATACCGATCAGATTATTCCTAAACAATTCTTGAAACTTTTGGGCAAAACAGGATATGGCCAATATTTATTTTTTAATTGGCGTTATGATGAGAATGGAAATCCAACAGAGAATTTTGTATTAAATTTACCAAAGTTTAAGGGAAGACAAATACTTTTGACACGTGAAAATTTTGGAATAGGCAGCTCGAGAGAGCATGCCGTTTGGGCTCTTAAAGATTACGGGTTCAAAGTTGTTATTGGAGTTTCTTTTGCGGATATTTTTTATAATAATTGCACTAAAAATGGGGTCTTGGTTATCAAATTGGATAAAAATACGATTGACGATTTTTTTTCTACCAAGACAGACGATGACTTTGAAATAGATTTAGCTCAACAACAAATAAGGATAAATTCGACCATCTATTCGTTTGAAATAGATCCAACTATTAAAAATTCATTGGAAAGTGGAATTGATGAAATATCAAAGACTCTGCAGTTAGAAAGCCGTATTAAAAAGTATGAAGACAAAAAGAATCTTACCGTTCAGCCTAATACAATATTATAAATATTTAGGTAAATTGTTATCATAAATAATATGATAATATTTGCATGACGAAAATTTAAGGCTGAAACCTAATTAAATTTACTATTATACCAATTGAAGAGTTTCTTATAAGATATAAAATACTGCTTTTAAGATATGAAAATAGTTACACTAAATTTGTATGTATTTTTTGTCCTAACAGCTGTTCTAGTTACCGGAAGCTTGGTTACGTCACAAACAACATTTTCATCCGCTCAAATTGTTGATCCCAAAAATGTGTATTCAATTTCAAAGTCAAACTATGCACATTCAGTAGATACGTTTGTTTGGTCCTCACCTTCGACCTCCTCTTCCTTCTCTTCTTCTACTACCATCCCCCCTACTATTGCCAACGCAGCAACTTCTTCTTCTATTAATGCTGAAATGTCTGATGTCCTAACTGCAAGCTTTACTAATATTATAGATACGCAAATTTACACTGGTTTAGACCGGTTAACCAACTAACCGGTAATAATCTTCTGTTTTATTAGTTTGTCAATTTGATATTCTTGAGCACCCTATCAAAGACAATAACATATTTGTCATATTGGTCTTGTTCTGCTAGAAGTGAAAATATGTAAATACCACTGTTAGTGGTCAAAAATACTTGTTTAGTTTTAAATAACAACCCGGCGTCGGCAAAGCTGTATACTATACTCTCAGCCGAAATCTTGGAATTATCTAAAATTATGGAAGACATGTTTTCAAACCTAAAATTGTCGTATTGATTTCCTAATTTTTCCACAATATCTTGTGTATCAACACCATCTTCCATGGATATATTATTTGTAGGTCTCTGAACACTTAGGACGATATTTTCTTGAAATAAATCACTAGGATTTTCTTTTGGGGAAAGAAATACAATATTATTAGTAGTCTGATTAACTTGCCTTGTTTTATCTTCTATGATTTGCCATCCAGTGGGAATTTTGGTATTTAGGTTACTTCCATCGCTATTATTGCTGGTGTAATTGATCCAACCTGTTTCTTGCGAAACTGTTTCTTGAGCTAACGCATTATTGTTAAAGTAAATAAAGGAAAAATCAATCTTAGTACTTTCTGAATTTGGATTTTCAATCATATTGACAAACATGAGAATAATTAGAAAACAAGGAAAGAAAATAATAATCGCTAAATTGGCTTTCCCTAGCATCTGCATAATACAACTATTATTCTATTATAATTAGTATTTTATTACGTTTCTACTGGATATTTCTTATATTATCATAATCAATAGGTTCATATGATAATCTACTCCTGTTCTAAGTTATTTGGGTATTTTCCGATATGACTTGTATAAAAGTCCTAATGTGGGTATTTTTGCTAAATCTAACGACAAGTTGGTACTACTTCCCCATGGGTATGCTGAAACAAAGCTGAAAAAAATTACAGAAATCCTGGAATCAGAACCTCTTTTCGTTTCTATAGCAGGAAACAGGATAATAGGTCCTATGGTGGTTTTAAATAATACTGGGATGATACTCCCCTCTACAGCATCAGATGATGAACTCATTTATCTAAAAAGCATTACAGGATTAAATGTAGCGAAGCTTGATTCGAAATACACTGCTGTAGGCAATCTTATTTCAGCTAATGATAATGGGGCAATAGTGTCTCCATTGTTTAAAAATGAGCTTGATAAGCAGATCGGTGATGTTTTAGGAGTTGAAGCTCATACTATGTCAGTAGCCGATTTTAATCAAACTGGCTCAATAATTGTAGCTACAAATACCGGTGCTGCCGTACATCCCAAGGCTACAGAAGAAGAAATTAAAATTATCTCATCTGTACTAAAAGTGGAGGTCGAACCTTTAACCATAAATGGTGGAATTCCGTATTTATCATCGGGAATAGTTTGGAATTCAAAATCTCTGATTGTAGGGAGTTTAACAACAGGACCAGAATTGATAATGCTTAGTCGAGCCTTTAAAATGTAGGTTATATAGATTTCAAATACTATAGTTCAATTTAGTCTCAAGAATATCAAGATTTATATCCAAAAATCTTTTGCGTGTTTTAATCACGTGACTATTTAATAAGAATGTGATAACCTCATACTGATCGACTATCATATAAGTAACAAATAACATATACTTTCTTTTCATTCGTATTGTATTGCAGTAAAGTTGTAATTTGAGAAATAAAGAGAAAATTTGGTAATATTCTCCTTCAATTATTTTTCTAAGGGTTGAATTTTT
>QCWC01000086.1 GCA_013114705.1 Candidatus Nitrosocosmicus sp.
AAGCTAATGAGAAAACCAAAACAATCACTACATCGGAGCTAATTTCAGAAGACGAATTTGTAAAGCCTGTTAATCAGAACATTCCAATTATAGTACTAGCACCAGGTCAAAAAATAAAGTTTGAAGCTTATGCAAGGTTAGGATTTGGTAGGGACCATGCAAAATGGCAACCGGCCACAATATCAGTTGTAAAGTACGATGGTGAAAACGAAAATGAGATCTTTTTAACTATAGAATCTAATGGTGCATTGACTGCAGAAGAGATAGTTATAGCAGCAGTAGAGAAGCTTAATAATAGCATAAAGGAATTCGGTGAGACCATCAAGTCTATTCAAGTACCTTCCAACCTCTAGGTAAATTTATTTGGTACTTTACACACTTTTAATTGGAATAGCAAGTAATGTTAAACGATACTTTAATAGATAATACAATATGGATTCTACGTAAAGCTTTTAAGAAAAATAAAGCTCAGATTTGGAAAGCATTAGAGAAAGAATTCTCAAAGTCCCGATCACAAAGAAGATTAATTAATATTCAAAGATTAGATAAAATCACCAATAATGGAGATATAATAGTAGTTCCAGGCAAAGTTTTAGGCAGTGGAACTCTAGGGCACAAGTTAACAGTATCTGCATATTCATTCTCAGATACTGCTGTAAATAAATTAAATACGGCAGGAGCCGAAATTATTTCATTGCAATCTCTGATAAATAAATATCCTGATGGAAAAGGTGTAAGAATAATTGGTTAAGGAATCACAGGCAAATAATAAAAAACAAAGTGTTACTTCATCACCAAAAAAACAAAGAAAAACGTCACCACAACAACAACAGCAACAAAAAGAACAACAACCTACAGGACAACAAGGACAACAACAAAATAAGCTTGTTGTAGTAGATGCAGCTAATTGTATTTCCGGAAGATTGTGTTCAAAAGTATCAAAATTATTACTCCAAGGTAATAGGGTATCAGTAGTTAACGCCGAAAAAGTGATGGTATCTGGAAATAAATATGAAATTATTGAAAGTTATAAGAAGAGATTAGAAGTAGGATCAGTTATTAATCCTATTCATGGTCCATTTCATCCTCGAAGACCTGATACCATAATTACAAAAATGATAAGGGGAATGGTTCCTAAAAGGAAACCAAGTGGTATCCATGCTTTTAAAAAATTAAGGGTATATATAGGTGTGCCAGATGAGTTAAAAAATTCAGCAATGCAAACATTTGATGATGCAAAAATTACCAGACCTGAATCATTTTATACATCTATGAGTGATGTAGCAAAACAGATTGGCTGGAAAGGAGTAGTTCAATAATATGAATAAGATAGATCTTTATCCAGGACAAAGAAAAACATGTAGAGCAGTGGCCACGATTGTTAAAGGAAACGGAAAAATTAGAATTAATAATATCCCAGCAGAAGTCATCCAGCCAGAAGTAGCAAAAGAACTCATATTAACTCCTACAAACATAATTGGCGAACTTAGGGATAGAGTGGATGTAAATGTTCATGTCAATGGTGGTGGCTTTATGGGTCAAGCATTTGCAAGTGCAGTAGCAATTTCACGAGCATTAACCGGAGAAACAAAGGGTGCAAAAGATCCAAGAGATCATCCTTTTACTAAAAATGTCAGAGAAGAAATAAAGAAAAAAATTACAGAATTTGATAGGCACCTGCTAGTAGGTGATCCAAGACAAACAGAATCAAAGAAATATGGTGGTCCAGGGGCAAGAAGAAGAAAGCAGAAATCGTATCGTTAACATTTTTTCATTTGCTATTTTTTTGATATCTTAATTAGTACAAAATCTAATATATACAATATGTCTCATAATGGCATAGACTTAGATCAGTATATTCTTTTAATCATTTATCCAAGTATAGCTTTTTTTGCAATAGGCTTTATTACAAAAAAAATTGATTTAAGAAAGACAGTAACCTATGCTTTACAAGCAATTATCTGTTTTGGCTTTTCTATTGGTTACTATTTATTCATACCCTATGGAGGAGCACTTGGATTATCATTAATACTAGGACTATTTGGGATCTTGTTGGTTATACTAGCACGGAAAGAAAAAGTTTCTCCAGTTACAACCGATACGATGGAAGAAACAGAAGGAGAGGAAATGAGAAGAGAAGAAGGAGATAAACCATCTTAAGAACTTACCAAGATAAGAGAAGAAAAAATGCAATTAACTTCTAGATTTAGAATAAAAAATATTAACAATATTATTGGTTTTCTAAGTGAGTGCCATGTAGGAAGACTTGCAACAATTGACAAAAACGGATATCCTCAAGTCATTCCTATGAATTTTGTTCATTTGACTACTATTAATCAGGATGGTAATTACATCGACACATTAAATGGAAATAAGAGATACCAACAAAAGGAAGCTAAAGCTAAATCTAATAATATAGTCAATAGTGAATTCAATCCAGATGCTACAGAAAACACATACCAACAAACTTACAGCCATATAATCTACATGCACTCTCACCACAAAGGAGAGAAGATTGAAAACTTGTTGCGCAATAGTAAAGTAGGATTTGAGGTCGACAAAGAAATTTGCTTTTTACCATCGTATTATTTTCATCCCACCGACGCATCCTTTGCTGATACACTGTATACTAGTATAGTAATAAAGGGAAAAGCTTCGATAGTTTCCGATAATAAAGAGAAAGCACTAGCAATGAACAAAATGATGCAAAAGTATCAATCCGAAGGCCACTATGCCGAGTTAACTCAAGAGTCAAAATCCATAATCTATCTTACAGTTATAAAAATTAATGTTGAAACAATTGAGGGCAAGTATAAAATAGGACAGGAATGGACAAGCTCGTTTAAAAAAGACATTGCAAAAAAGATTATAGACAGAGAAGGGATGATTAAGGCAAGAGAAATCCTAAAGGATATGAAAATTAATATTTTAGAAAAAGGAGAACCAGAACTACCGTTCTCAATTAGTATGTAGATAGAATAAAAAAATTTAATCTATTAATACAGTCAAACGGAAAATAAAGATGCTGCTGTTAATGATACTGCTACTTCAGTCAAAATATCAATCTTTTAGTCCGCATATTTCGAAAGTAAAAGCAACATATCCAATTATAGTGCTTTCTTTACGGATGGGGAAAAAATTATCAGTATATTTAGGCATTAGCTGTTGTTTCAAGGACATGGCTTCTTCCTTTGAAACATCCAGCCTCAACATATCTTTTCCAAATAACAAATCCCATAAATCAAGATCAGGTGCTTCTTTTAGAGCAATAAAAGCTAATATTCTATTTGTATTTGATTTATCCACAACCAGGAAATAACTTAATTCGTCCTCTTTTGAGAAAGGATCTGGAGCTGTAAATGCATCTATCCTAAAATAACTCGCAAGTCTTTTTCTCAATTGTTGTGAAGTAAATGACATTATTGCTAAATCGGTAAGTGATAATTCTTTTATTGTATCTAGTGTAGGATTTTGAGTCTTTAGTGAAATCATAGCATAACTAATAAAATAGGGTATTAAATATTTGTGGCAGATAACATTAACACAAGTTTAAAATTTAGCGCATATAAAATAAGTTCAAGGAAATAAGCCGGGGTACCCAAGCTAGGTAAGCAAATCCAGCCCTAAAAGGGGTCAGCCTCGAGATCTAATAAAGAGGAAAAAAGGATAGATAGCTGATGTCCTTCCGGACTCGTGGGTTCGAGTCCCACCTCCGGCGCCTTAATCGCGTATTTATCCCAATGCCTTAATTATCTAAAAAAAGACACAAAATTAAGGATAATTTGCAAAACTCTTCTCAGCCACAGGACAGTTTAGTCGCTAAGAAGAAAGAAACAATTGTACAAGAGCTAATTAACTCAATTCGCAAGTATCAAAAAGTATATGTTAAAAAATCTTTGAGTAATTTATTAGAAAAATATCTCCCAATAATACCATGATCGTTTGTAAATATATCATTACAGAACAAATGAGATAAACATAAAAGACTTGACTAAAGAAGGTAAGATCGACTTTAACCGAAACTGTTGTTGCTAATCCAAGAAAACTGTACGCAAATCCTCATTTAACGAATTTAAAGTTTCCATGTCTTTTTCATTGATATAGAAATCAAATACCCTACTATTTTCTAAAATTCTTTCTTCGTGACTGGATTTAGGAATGACAATTAGATTGTGTTGCAAGCTCCAGCGTACAAGTATTTGTGCTGGACTTTTGTTATACTTTTCCCCTAGTCTAATCAATTGATGATGATTTAATTTCTTACCTCTGGTTAATGGACTATACGCTTCAAGTTGAATCCCATTACTTTTGCAGAATTGTAATAAATCCTTTTGAAATAGAAATGGGTGAAACTCCACTTGATTAATAGCAGGTATAGTATCAGAGTTTTGAATTGTTTCTTTGATTTCATTAATGTCATAGTTGCTCACTCCAATTGCACGTAATTTACCGTTTTTCAGTAAAGTGGTCATAGCCTTCCATGTTTCAACAATCTTTTTCTGAACTGGCCAATGTACAAGATAAAGGTCAATGTATGACAAACCCAACCGTCTTAAGCTTGCGTCAAATGCTTTGAGGGTTGAATCGTATCCTTGGTCGCTATTCCATACTTTGGTGGTGACAAAAATTTCATCTCTTTTTATATCACTATCTTGAATTGCCTCACCTACGTCAGATTCATTACCATAAATCTTGGCAGTATCAATGTGCTTATAGCCAACTTTTAGCGCGTATTTGACTGCATTGAA
Source organism: Candidatus Nitrosocosmicus sp. (assembly GCA_013114705.1). Lineage (GTDB taxonomy): Archaea > Thermoproteota > Nitrososphaeria > Nitrososphaerales > Nitrososphaeraceae > Nitrosocosmicus. The sequence continues at coordinate 4,749 of QCWC01000086.1, forward strand.
TGTTGATTTTCCAAGAGGTATCTGATACACTCCAAGTCCAAGTCGTGGAATTAGAATTCCGTTATTTAATTTAGCCGTGGAGTTTATGGTAAATGACATACTAAAAGTAATCCTACATCCGACTTAACTTTGTCTATGGAATAGTTTGTAATGATAATGTTGTTAGACTGCCTACCAAATTCCTAAATGGAGATTTATTGTATTCACCCAACATTTGTATTATCTGGAGATTCATTATCATAAATAACTAATTCTACAAATTCTTTATAGCATCATGTATATTCCAAGATATAGTAAATTTTTCAATGGGTTTGTTTGTTTTCTATATCGCATCGTCTAGTATATGCTATATGTGATATATACTATTTTAAAAATAACAAGATGTGAGATCAGTTGGTTATTGGGCTTCTCAAGAACAATATTCTATGCAAGATTTAATCAAGTTTGTAATTGAAGCAGAGAAAGGCGGCTTTACTTCAACTATGACAAGTGATCATTTTCATCCATGGTGGAATGATGGAGGATTTGGTAATTTTACTTGGATATGGCTTGCTGCAGCTTCAGAAAGAACAAATAATATGCAATTTGTTACGGGTGTTACTTCTCCAGTTTACAGATACAATCCTGCAATAATAGCCCAGGCATTTGCATCCCTTGATACGTTGTATCCAAACAGAATTAGCTTGGGCATTGGCACAGGAGAGGCCATGAATGAGGTTTCCGTAGGATTTGAATGGCCTTCTCCAGAAACTAGATTAAATAGAACAATAGAAGCGATCCAAATAATTAACAATCTTTGGAATAAAGGCCATCAACCTCTTTCTCAAATTCCACCAGATAACGAAAAGAGATTTAACTTTGGCAATACACATATCGACAAGGATGGATTTCTAACCTATAATGGTCAATATTTTAGGACAAAATCGGCTAAACTCTATACTCCCTCCTCCCATCCAATCCCGTTATATATGGCTGCATCAGGACCTGAGGCTATTGTAGCTGCAGCTACTTTTACAGATGGACTGATCACAACATCAAAGCCTAACAATTCAAAAGACGTATTTGATAAATTTGATCAGGCTGCTAAAGCGGTAGGTAAAGATCCAACTAAACTTGAGAAAATAGGAAAACCCAAGATATCTTATTCTGAGGATTACGATGAGGCATTCAAATCCGTAAATTTTTGGAGAGCAAGCAACATTGAAAATGTGTTTGATACCTCTATTAATGATCCAAGAAAATTACAGGAAAAAGCATTAGAAGAAGTATCGGATGAAAAGTTAAAAAAGTCGACCCTAATAGTAACATCTGTAGAAGATTTGATAAAACCACTTGAGGGCTATTTTAATAGTGGTTTCACTCAGATTTATTTACATAGCACTAGTCCTGATGAACTTGATTTTGTACAACAATTTTGTAAAAAAGTATTACCCCACTTTAGAGAAAAAACATGAATATAGAATTTCAGAAAGTGCAAATGATATTGTTTTGATTGTTGCATAGCACAGGACTGCTAGATAAACTAATCGGCTCCTTTTCAATCAAGAGTTTTATTTGAGGACTCTACGATTATACGGTATGGATTCGAGTAGAGTCCCAGACTTTGTCTGTTACAGTTTTGTAATTTTTAAAAACCATGTTCTTATTCTTTTGAGAAAAAAGATACTTTAAAATATTGCAGAATCATCTTAACAAACCCTGATATTTATTATTTGTATTATCATATGTACTTCAAATATTGTCCATGTGAAGTAACAAGTTGAATCTGATGAGAGCAGATTATAGATGTTACCAACAGTAGATCGATATTTGTTATTTATTCAAACCTTTTTTCTATATACTAAAGCAATTAATGAATCTCCTACAATAAACAAATAATGATTTAGTTTGAAAAACTAACTGAGTTTTGTTATTAGATTTAGACTCAATTAATAGATTATTTATATACTTCATCAAATCTTCGACATAATTTCAATGTGTTAGTAGTTTTATACTTAGATGAAAATAATAGTATAATGGTTGAAAAGTCGAATTTTTCTCTTTCGGAGTTAAGAGTTGAAAAAAAGAGTGGAAAGCGAGAAAACTTTAGTAGTGAAAAGCTTTTAACAGGAATAAGCAGAGCTGGGACACCATTTATGATGGCCAAAGATATTTCAGATTCAATCGCAAGTAAACTTGCAGAAAATCCTCCAATTGATAACTTTGTTTATTCTAGCAAGTTAAGAGAATACATTGCTGAGGAGCTTAGACAAAGAAATCAAGCCGATATTGCGGAATCGTATTCCGGCTATAGTAAAAACCAAGTTACAGATTTGAAAGAAGAACAAATAAAAAGAAATGATAAATTTGATTCCAAAGTTTCACAGTCTGTAAACACACATTCAAAACAGCAAGTAAAGGATAAAGATATCAAATCTGGTTTTGGACCATAATAATTATTTTGTAAGTGTATTAATAGTGGTAAATAACTAGCAAAAGATTTTTCAGCAAAATAAATTATATGCATTCATTTTTTGCTAAACAGTATAGATAATAAAAACAAAACAATATTCTTTCCATGAGTTATTGTCGCTTATCCACTGACAACCTGATTTGATTATCTTATTTGGTATTTATACGTTCATGTTAAAAGAGCATCAAGCTGTATAATCGTTAAAACCTTTGTTTTAAATTAACTATCATATATGGATTTTGATCTTTCACCCAAAATACTTGCTGTCTTTTTTGTCATAGCTGGTATAGTTGTAGTTTTTATGCTGATGGGAGGTTCACTAACACAACTTTTTAGTGGCAGTATAGAAGAGGCAGTTTCTGTACAAATTAAACAAGGTAACACATGCGTTGTAGAGGCTTCAGATGGTGTGCCTCGATCAATTGACAATTGTCCTTATGAGCTGGGAGATAACTTGACTATTAGTTATAAACAAGGCATACCTGGAATTGAAAGTCATAGACAATAGGTGGCTACAACACGCCTTTAATAAAATGCTTCACCTGGATGAAATGATCAGTGGCTAAATAGTTTGTTATATAAATAATATTGCTTTTATCGGATGAACAATATTTCGCAAGAAGTATAGTCTTATTCTATAAAAGCAATATCAATTTTCATTTTTCATTTTTCTTCAATTAATAGAATCGAGTTACTGTTCTTAGTTGGTAATCACAAAGCTTGTATAATTACCAGTAATCTATAAAGACGACAAAATAAATTATGATCTAATTAGGGCCTATTAAATTCTGATCGTATTATAATATTAGATAAAGAACTGTATGTATCTTAAGAAGAACATCAGGTTATTAGATTAGAAACTCAATGATGATAATTAATAATAGACAGTATCCTATTCCAGGCATTCACTAGAAGGAATCAAAACCGCCTGTATCCATTCCACCACCAATATCACTAAAACCGCCTGTATCACTAGCTGCTCCACTATCTTCTGCTCCTGTTCCTGCTGATTCTTCTGCTGCTGCTGCTCCCCCTGATTGATCAACTTGTCCTTCTGTCTGCGCACTTTCAGCAGGATTCATAGCCATTCCCATAAACGACATCATAGATGCAAACATCATCATATTTATCAATCCTGAAAATAACATCATTGGTATCCAACTTCTATTATCATTCATGTAACTTTGCATTTGAGTTCTATCACCAGTTTCATACAGTTGTTGAAGTTTTTGAGATTTATAGGATAGTTCTTCTTTTTTC
>QCWC01000087.1 GCA_013114705.1 Candidatus Nitrosocosmicus sp.
TTTAATTACTTTCAGTTTGACTCTAGACTTTGTTTTACTTTCTGTGCTGCTTGTTGAATTCCTTGTATGATTTTATCTTCAGCCGGACTTTTGTTTAAAAATCATAATGTTCATGTTGCGGATTGCTGATAAATTATTGTGTGATTTACTCCTGACATATTACCATTTCCCTTATTCTGAAATTCTTGAATTCTTTCCCAACTTTGAAATGGTCAATATATCAACTATTTATATTTTGTAACCCATGCAAATCTATTGAAAAGAGTAAAAGTATCTTTAACTTTGATCGCATTAGCCGCAATATTTTCAATGACTCTCCATCTTGAACAATTAAATGCTGAACCAATCACAATGGATATCAACAAGGCATTAGATCCTGGTCCTGGATTTGGAACAGAAAAGATAGGATCACTAACTATTGATACACAAAATAAAACATTAGATATATCTGCAAATATGACTGCGATTCCCAAACAAGATAAGGTATTTGAAGCATGGTTAGTCGATGCAGATGGATCTAACTATAAGCTCAGTTTGGGTGCAATTGAAGGTGGAAGTCTCAAGACTTCAGAGCATATGGTGAATCCTTATACTTATACACAGTTCATTATTACTGAAGAGCCTTTAGATGACGCTGATCCAAATGCAGCAGGAACTTATGGTGGAGCCGAGCTACAGTCTCCATTTGGACAATAATTTTTTTTTATATTTATAATTTAACAAGACTAGATTTCACATATCCTCTTTTTATCAAGATATAGGAATGGATACTCAGGGTGAATACATTGGTCCTCACACAACCTATATAGATTCTAGCCTATCCAATACAAAACAGTTTGCTCACCATGCAATTCTTAAAATATGAATGATCTTTAAACTTGCTAGTGAAAATCCTTCACTTTGAAACTACATCAATCTAGGACTTAAAGTCAAAATAAAAGGCTTCTAGTATTAGTTTGCAATTAGCTCTTTCTAATGATCAGACCTAACTTTTTTCTAGTGATCATACTCTCATATCAAAAATATGAAAAAGCAAAAAATGACTTTTATTATTTAAAGAAAAATGATATCCCAATTTTGAAACCGGAATTTTTTACAAAATTAGTACTGCAGAACTAACTACCGTTGTCCACATGCCATCTTTATTTCCTTGAGCAGATTGGGTAAAATTCTGTGTTTTATAGATTTTTCCTGATAGTTTCCATTGTTCTTCGTTCTGATCCCAGCTGAGAGTCGGGTCGTTAGGCAGTCCTAATGTAGTTGCCAGCATCTCCATTGCCAAGTCCTCTGCATAATCTCCTGCCTTCGTAGCCGTTTCTCCAGTTGAATGATGCTCTGAGAGATACCCAAATTGAGCATCGTCTGCTGGTCTGGCTAGTCCAATCGATGCAGCTATCAAGCGATTTGGTTCATTAGTAGATGATCTTGCCATTACCGTGAAAACGATCTGCCCAGGCCTGAGATGTTTCCTACCTTCATCTCTATTCACTATTTTGCAAAGAGGAGGTTTGATACTGGATACCGATACTAAGTTTAGGTCGCTAATGGCGGCATCACGCAGTGCAAGTTCAAAACTAGTAAGGTAGTCCTTATGTGTACCTTTACCTTTAGTAAAAAACATGATTTTTGGAACATATAACATCGGATCTGAAGGAAAATGATTATTCCCTTTCGTGTCCTATTCTTCCCCCGTTTTTAACCACATTATACGAGTAATAAGATAAAAACATCATTTATAAATTGCAGCCAAAATCAAAGACATCAAATCATGAAAGTACATAAAGTAATTTTCCGAAATCATCATACGGACTTTTGGATTTCAACTAGAAATAATATATTGTTTTTGAACGGGTTTTGAATCGTGCAATGCGTGGTTGCACTAAGATAGCTTAACAAAAGATCGTTTGTATGTGAATATTGGATCCAAAGGATATATTCATAAAAGATACAACCCCTGATAGGAGTTCACCTGATACTGCTCAACTATTTCGTCTTTTTCTCCAACTGGATTTCCAAATCGTTCAATTTTTGTTACTATCGCTATATTTATTGTAATTGTTTTTTTCTTTAGCTTGTTTCCCACACCTCAATGTCAATAATAGAAACAGTATTCAATTGTTCAAGATGTGATTTTTGACTTTTATAGTATGTTTTATGGAGTGAAAATATTTCAACTAAATATAATAAATAGTAAGAAAGAACCGTCTTTGTACCCAATTGTCAGACAGCGATCGTACCTGACCTTATAGATATTCATGGTAGCAGAGGAAAATAGTAAAGGCATCAATTGGAAGTTCACGTGGGGAACTTTCTCATGCTTTTGTATCGTATATATGTTCAAGAATGATGAGATAGTACAAAACATTCCATCTTTTTTCATTCAGTTTGCCTTATGTGAAATGGTAGATATGGTACATTCCGTTGACCGAGTTCTAATTACTTGAGTTACAGAGATACTTATCACATGATTGTAGCCTCTAGTATTTTTCACTCATCTTAAGGAGGTCTTGATCAGATTTGCGATTTCACCCTTTCGTAGTAGACATCAGGGTAAATACTAGTATGTGATGATTACTATTTATTTTTGATCTTGATTTTCTCTTTTTGATAATCGTCGTCGTTTAAGTTATTTTTTGTTAATTATGAGTCATGTTTAGTATAAATGAAAGATCAAATAACTTTGGATAATATTAATTATGACTACGAGTTATCATCGATATGTCAGATTCTCAAAAAGTGACTTTTGGAGATTTAATCAAGGATATACTTTTGCTGGACAATGTAATGTTGTCAGTTAGAAGCCAAGGAGCAGTTGCTGAATTAAGATTAGAACGAAATACACCTTTCCGAATCAAGGATCAATATGCAACAATAGGTGATGAAACCGGCCAATGGCATACTCATATTAACATTTATGAATCGAAGGTGGCAAAATTTGTGTCTGAACAAAAGGAAAACGGAAGAAAAAGTTATAGTTTGAGATTTTTTAATTCTGATGGCGGCCTTATCTTACGCGTAAATTTTCTGAAGATGTATGATCTCGAAAATTCTATAGTGCAGGAGAGCCTGACTCAATATGAAAAATTCTACGCAAAGTATGGAAAAAGAGATACACTGTTACTAACCCTATGACAGTCATTCAGAATTTTTCTTAGCCATAACAGTCCTCGTATTAGGAACCAACTTAAAATCTTTATGATGGCCATGACTCTCCAATGTGTAGAGTGCGGCGGATTTTGATGCTAACTCAGATAACACTATACTTGAATCATCACTTCCTATTATTATAATGTCATCGTTGATTGGACTTAACTTATCCTTTAGGATCCTTTCTATTGTCCTTTCATCCTTTAATGCGTTATATTTTGTTCCAGGTATCAAAAATTTTCCATCTCTATAAACAAGGGTAGTAGCTCCCTTAGCACCCATCTTTATTGCTGCATCTCTCTGTTCTACTCCCTGTTTGATTGCGTATTTTACAAATCTCAATAATATAGCGTAATTGAACACAGAAACGGAAATTGAACTCCTCGGAATTTGAGTCTCGGCACAAATAAATCTCGACATTTCTTCAAAAATTTTTTGACCACTTTCAGACATTGCTGTACCCTTATTTGTGGTAATGATCAACTTTTTCATTTTTAGATGCTTTATCAACGTCTTTATCGATCCTTCGCCTAATTGCAATTCTTTAATCAATAACAATCTACTTACGTACCCTTCCCTGTTTATGAGCTGCAAGGTTTTAAAAACATGAGAAGAATTAAATGACAGTACTCTACTCGGTGCATATCTGCTTGAAATAGAATTTAAAGTATTGATTACAAGATGCACAATTGTATCACATTGTACTATAAATTTAATGTTATCCTTTCAATACAATCATTCAATTGTTACCATAATAACAACCTTTTGGATCGGGTTGGATTGCTGATTAGGTGCACATTTATCTCGCTGGATAAACAATACAATACTTTATATACTTGGATCCATTTCTCAATTGTTATGAGTTTTGTTAATGATCTTAGAATTATACACAAGGATCAGGCTCCTAAATTAGCAATCGCGCTTTTAGGCGTTATTGCAATAATTAGTATTTATATTGTAGGTTACGATCAAGGTCAACTATTTAGTTTAGTTCAGGGAAATCAAGCATACGATGCTATGTGGATTCACGAGTTTACGCATGATATTAGACATGCAGCCGGATTTCCTTGTCATTAATCCTCAAAATTTTTTATTTTAGTTAATTTTGTGAGTTATAGTTTTATGAACTCTTATTCGTTTATTTTTATTTCACTTTTAGCAGGTGCCATAGCTGGGTTAATCTTGGCTAGTGTTAATTATTTTGTTGCTGAACCTTATATAGATCAAGCCATAGGAATTGAAATTGAAAATACCATAGCTGCGGGAGAAACAGTTGATTTTAATGAATTAAATACCTATAGAGTTTGGCAGAAAGAAGGCACCTTTGTGGCAGGAGCCTTTCTAGGTGTAACTTATGGTGCAGTACTAGGAATAGTCTATGTTATTGCGCGAAAATATCTGCCTTCTTCTGATGATCGAAAGAAGGCATTGATTTTGGCAGGTCTGATATGTTTGGCATTGTATGTTGTCCCTTTCCTCAAATATCCCGCCAATCCACCTGCTGTGGGTGATCCAGAAACAATCGGATTACGAGAGAGCTTGTATACATCTTTTCAACTAATATCCGGCTTAATAGTCTTAGGTCTCAGTGTTTTGCTGATTAAATTCAAGTCTGTCAACAATTTCAAGTATTTGATTCCGGTATTTTATGTTGGGCTCATAGGATTTATCTATTCCATATTTCCTGCCAATCCAGATGCAATTACCGCACCCATGGATTTGGTTAATTCATTTAGAATAGCGACCTTTACTACGATGGTTATGTTCTACATTGTTCTGGGAATTATATTTGGAATGATGTGGCGAAAATATAGGCCTCACGAAACAACAAGGCTAACAGCCTCCTAATTTCTCAATTTCTTGAAATCTTACACGAAAAATAATTTATTCAAGAAAAATTGACATACATCCTACCTGAATGGTTAATCGGTACTCAGTTTTTGATGCAAAGATAAATTAAAATATATTCTCAAGGATATCTCTCGGAGCAAAATTTTTCTAAATCATTGTTGCAAGTACATGTACAAATTATTTCTTGTCAGAATATAAGTGGCATACAAAGGATTAACTATGAGATCTATATGCAAGCAAAATACAATTAGTTTTAGTTGGTATTCATTAGATGAATTATCAACTTTTGCAAAGCTATTTTCTACAGATATGAAGAAGATATCGTTCAATGAATCTATGAGTCCTATTCGATTCTTCTTATCCCTAAAAAGTCATTGTACAACTCTTTATTCTGTCTATTTATTCTAGGCTTGTTACGTAATTTAGTACCACAACATGGACATTCAAGGGAAATTTCAGTTAATTGAAAAAATTTCCGACAGACAGAACACCATTTAAAACCTTGTTTATAAGGACCATTACCCTTACTTCTAGCTATATTTACCGTGAATTGAGAACATCGGTCCTTACAACGCTTTGTCAATTTGCATCATTGAGGGTAAACTATCCTAGTAATATACATTTTGAAAGTAGAACTACTTCTCCCGATGCTCGCTTCAGGTTACAACTAGTAGTATCTTGTCGCCTAGTAAGACTCAAAATAGTTGGGTTAATTATCCAAAATTGTTGTGCTTAAACATTTTCTGTATAAAGGTAATTTAAGATGTAGTGAAACTTATCGTTAGACCCATAAGGATTCTATGCTTCGGTTTAAAGAAGCTAGTATTCAAGTAAATTCGCTTTTGAATTACTTAAAATGAATGTGAATACAACTATTAAGTTGATGAGGCCAATCCTACTCATGATTATGACCATGTGGAGGATAAATATCATTACTCTAATTGAGGATCAAAAGTCTAATCTGCTACCATGAATTCAATTTTAATTTAAAGACGATAAACATAGTTTCTTGTTCACAATCATTCATCGATTCTGTGATCAGCCTCAGTGTCCATGGGTCCTTATCAACAAGATATTTCAATAATATCAAATGCTAATTCTGCATATGTGAATTATGCAACAATAATTAGGTAAAGGTTTTGAATAGAAAATATCTGATACCAATTAATCTTTTTATAGTATTGTATGATGACTACTTTAAAGTATAAACTTTATAAGCATTACCCGATTTAATATCAATATACTTCCACTCGTTGTAATCAAATTCGACTTGTCTAAAATTTGTTTGAATCTGAGGGTGTAATAGCTTGTAAACATTTTCCCCAACAGATATTTTATTAGGTGACGTAATCGACGTGATCTTCGAAGTAACATTCATTGTATAGCCTAAAACATCAACTTGTGAGCTCTTATCATACCCATACTGAAAAACTATGTTCTCCCCCTCATCCATCCCAATTTTTACCGATAAATTTGGAAAGTCATGTTTACTCAATATTGGATTGATTCCATCTCTGATTATATTTATCATTGATTTGGCGCATCGATACGCATTATCACAAGTCAAATATTTGTTAAACCCTGATGGAAAGAATGCAATGATTGCGTCACCAGCATATTTTAAAACATACCCGTTTAGACTTTCAATAACCGAAGACAATTCGTGAGAAAATGCACGTATAACGGTTACTAGCTTTTCGACCGGCAATGTCATACTCATCTTGGTTGACCCCACCAAATCTGCATACATAACAACCAGAGGTACTTTGGTATCTACATGTCTTATGAGATATTCTTGTCCCCTCTTAATTGACGTATTGTACCTATATCTCTCTTTTATCGCACCCCATAGTCTGTCTTGTCTTAAATGAACTAGGGTTTTTAAATCAAAAATTTCTGTGTCATTTGCAGAGGAACTATTTTTTTTGTAAATTATATCTTCAAGAACTCTTCTATCTTCATCGTCTACATTATCCTTCCTATCGGGTTTATGAGAATCGTTACTTTTTTCTCTCAAAGATTAGAGTTAATATTTATAGCTTAAAAAGATTTATCAAATGCAGAAGTAATCCTGACTAAAAATTATCTCGCAATATGGATTCAGTTAAGGTGTCGATGTCGACTCAAACGTGAGGTTTTAGTAATGTAGAAAACGGATTAACATTATCATATCTTTACATTATCATCCTTTAGTTTCACTAATTGATAGAGATCCTAAGATCCGGTCTATGACGACCAATCGTGAATATAGGTGAGATATCTGATTTCATCATTTTCATCGAATGCATGCATACATACATGCATACATCTACTGAAACAGTTTACCTTTAATTGTCCATGAATAAAGTTGAATTTTACAATACCTTCAATTATTATTCATCATTATTGGAGAAATTTGAGGTCGCCACCTACTTATTAAAAAGAAAAATAGACGTTTAATACTAGCTATTGAATTCATGTATTCAGGTTATATTGATGGTTTGTTGAGTTACCAATAAAAGTTATGAGACTACAGGATTCTTATTGCTTGACAAGTTTTAGTGTATTGCTAATGATGTTACCATGGTCAGCATCTACCTCAGTGGTAACTACTAATAGGTGATCATCATCTAGGGGAATTGTAATCCTTTTTAATTTTTCATATTCAGTCATTGCATAAATACCCTTCCCTGTTTTGCTAGTAAGGGATTTTCTCAAACCCCAACGTCCAACTGCTTGAAGATTAGATTTTTGTGATTCTTGGGGTGAAAGCAAGCTTGTCATCCCTTCCCGCATGCCCCCATACTTTGTCTCACCGGTTTCATCACAAATACCCGCAAAGCGAACCTTGGGATCAAGAGCTAATACGCTTCTACAGATCTGATCATAATCCATGCATATGTAAAAGAATACCTTGTATTAAACATATCAATAGACCTATACTATTGAATACTACCTTTCATATTTTATCAATAAACTATATTACCAAAATACAAATTATAAAAAATTAGAAAATCTAGTTGAATGTATAATAGATTCTAACCATAGTCCCAGAACCTTTTTAGGAGTGAATATACTCTGACTAATTTCGGTGTCTTTTGTTTTCTCAGGATTTGGTCCTCTATTTACTAGTTCTAAAACTGCTAGAATATTAGAGTATTGCAACTAGTTAGCAAATCCAATATATTTTTTCTATCTTAGCTAACCTATGAATAATAAAACAAAAAATATTCACAACCAAAACAAAAACAAACTCTTTGTCGCATCAATAGCCACAGTGGTCGCATTAGCCCTTTTCGCAAGCCCCTTAGTGGCTATAGATGACGCCTTTGCAACTAAAAAGAAGAACAAAGCCCAACAGTCCATATCTCAATCACAATCCTCAGCTCAGAACGCCCTGTGTGCTTCTGGTGGAACGACTTTTCTGTCATGTAATAATGTAAACTTCCAG
>QCWC01000088.1 GCA_013114705.1 Candidatus Nitrosocosmicus sp.
TGGTTATTCTCAAATACTTCAAAATAATCTATTGACTTTTCACAGTCTTTGCAGTACATTTTTTTGCCAACTTCTTTACATTCTGAACATTGTGTTATGATGGCCATTTAATCTGTATATTAATTATTTCAAATTATAAGTTATTGCTATTACAACAGAAGACTAGACTAGGTATTACATTAATTAACATGTATTTTAGTTCAGATGCTCCAAATTATTGATATATATGTAAATGCTCTGCATAACACGCCCATTTCCTCCATTATAACTAATGTAAAATTAGATTCCCTGTTTTTATGCCAGAACTTCGAGACCCACTCTCGGCGCCTCAAACATGGGTTCTAACTATATTGCTATATTTAAAATGCCGATATTTTATTAATTTAGATTCTATTCAACCTTGAACCGTATCCCCACGGATGTATGCAAAGGTGAAGAAAAGGTGAAAGAATTAGCCTTTAGGTAATATTATATGGGTTACTACTCTACTGTTGAAGACCGATTGATTTCACTTGATGACGGTTCCTCCACTATACCTTCATCTGCGGGTTGGGTTTTTAGAACTCTATCTTCTTGTTGGAGGACATTATCACCTATAGTGGGTGGTATTGTATGCTTAGGTGGTTCACTCTCTTGTTGGAGGACATTATCACCTATAGTGGGTGGTATTGTATGTTGAGACGGTGCATCTTGTCTGTCCCTAGTATCTGTCGGTACTAGCGGACCACAATTTGAACCATCTTCAGTACATGTTTGACAGACATACGCATAATGATCACCATAATCTTCAAACCAACAACATGTTATTGTTTCAAGGAACTCATTATCTATGTCGCAATCAATATGTCCTCCTGAAATCGGTTTACCTTGCACAAAAACATTGGAAGAATAAGTACTGTATGCTAACACGGCTACCAAGGTCACTATCTCTACAAGAAATGCAGATTTACTATGCAATAAAAAGTGTTCATATCTGGAAGTTATTAAAGATTCTTTATTCATTCAACAGGAATTTGCTGTTTGTAAAGGTATAATTATCTGTATTTAGTTATAGGCTAGCAAAAAAAGTGATTAGATTTAACATTGAATCGTATCTCCACATATGAAAACTAAATACTACTTTGTATGGTAAATATACTATTATTTCAATAAGATTTAGATTTTCTTCTTCCGCATATGTTGTATTGCTCTCAGATAGAGTTCTATCTCTTTCGACTCAACCCTTTTAATTGTTATTCACAGACGAACACCAGAAGCATACCAATTTCCGTGAGGTTCTTCTGTAAATACTACTATAACTTCTTCTTTGGTCACCTCCAAAATCTTAACTATGTCTTCCGTAATTGCTTCTGCTAGCCTATCCTTTTCTTTTTGAGTTCTTCCACTAAACATCTGTACATTAACTATAGGCATAGTAAATATTCGCTATGGAAACTAATAAGATTTTATTATTAGAGTGATAAATTTCTTAAAGTAGATAAAATGAATTAATTGATTGTGATACACCTCTTGGATTAGAAGCCAATTGAAATATTAGTTTAAATCTTATCCTTATTGTACCATAAAGTACAGACAAAATGACTTCACGTATGGTCTCCAAAATAGTATGAAAACTTGGTAAACAATTTTTTTTATATAGCAATAGTAAAGGCTATGTATGAAAAGCAAGTCAAAAGGCGCATTTATCATATCGATTTTCCTCCTTACTGCACTACTTACGATAGCATATCAGGTTCAAACATCAAATGGTTTCTCCTGGCCACATATTGACAGAAGTGATGGAAAAGCTCCTATAGCTGTGTCAGGCGATAATGTGTATGTAACCTGGTGGGGAAATAGTTCAGGAAACTATGAGGTAATGTTTAAAGAATCAGATGACGGGGGACAGACATTTAGTGATAAAATTAGCTTGAGCAACTCTATAAACGGGACTTCTGTAGAAGCTGACATTGCAACTTCAGGAGATAATGTATACGTCACATTCGCAGACAACAAGACAGGTTTCGCCGATGCTTATATCATTACTTCAAACGATAACGGAAAAACATTCAATCCTGCAGTATTACTAACAGATAATACTAATTCAACTATAACAAACAAAACATACATGGCCCAAATGAACTACGACAAGGCTAAAATAGCTCCATATGAACTCAAAGTTGCAGCGGACGGTGATAATGTATATGTATTAGCCACTGGAGCTAACAAAAATAGCACCACTTACGAACCAGACGTATTCCTAAAGGTATCTAACGATAGCGGCAAGACTTTTGGTAAGGATATCAATCTAAGTCAATCACAAGGAATTATCTCAGACCGAATACACATAAAGGCACTAGATGGTAAGGTGTATGTTACATGGTGGGATAGAAATTTGGATGGTTCAGATACACCGCTAATGAAAATTAGTGATAATGGAGGACAAACATTTGGTGATAAAATAATACTCTCATCTAATTCTAGTGATACCAATATTGGTAGTACATCCAACTCCTGATAATTATACCATTTTTTTATCTGGCCGACATTAAACAAACTTATTATAACATTGCATTAGAATCCTACTACCACAGGGAACTTAATCCCAACGCGCCCAAACTAAGTGAAACTGTATGATGGTAACGATATTGTGATATACTGGATGATCTCTTACCCAAAAGATCGTGTCAAATTCATTCAAGTTTCTATTCCACCTTAAACCGTATACCCACAGATGTATCCGTGAAATAGATTTCAACATTATATACGAGTGATTTTTATATATCAGTTCTATAACCTTTAGTAGATGAAAAAACAATCATTTGTAGTAGTTATATTCATAACGATGGTGACAAGTATTTATGCGCTTTCATTAGGAGATGCACCTTATTCCCAAAAACAAGCCCAAGGCATCAGTATACTGGATTCTATAGATATTAAAAATACCAATCTGACTCTTGGTAAACCTTTTTATACTGAAATCTTTGAATTTCCAAAGAGTCAAAATCTCGGAGATTCTGAAAATAGTAGTAGTAGCAGCAATGCTACTGCCAATAGCGTGTATTCATTCAAAGGTAATGGAAAGTTAGATAGTTTGCAAATAACCGCCACTGGAAGCGGTAACGCAGTGGTAAGGGAGGATGGAACCAACCTTCTTACTGGTAGAGCACTCTTTACCTCTCCTCAAAACGGTACTGCAAGTTATTCTTTTGAAGCCCTAACAAATACTACTGAAAAGGGAATTAAGACGAGCCTTGGGACTGCATTCTTTGACGCTAACGCAACAGGAAACCTAGAATCACTTAAAAGTACAGTAGGAGTTTATGAATCCTACACAGACGCTGCAGAGGGAAAAGGACTCTTTGCAATGTGGCATCTTAAAGATCTATTACCTAAATAGTACTAGATTATTTGATTTTTTATGGAGGTTTGATATCTAGGATTAGATTCAATCCTGAATCGTGTTTCCACGCGCCCAAACTACATGATGCTATATATAGTAATGAATATTAATTACTTCTTTAAATATAAATAGTTAAGGCTAGCGCAATTGGGACAAGGTAAATAAATTAGTTAGATAAAAAATAGCATTAAACAAGAAAATGAGAGAAAAAGATTTCGGGGGCTTCCAAGAGGACAGTTACTACTCGACTACTTCATATCTAGACACTCAGACGTTCAAAATCGCCGACGATAAACTTTGCACCCGGAGGCAATAGATCCATCGATTGTTTCATCATTTGGCCAGCTTTTTCGTCTTTTTCCATCTTTGCCATTACTTCATTCATATGTTGGCGATCTTTATAATAAATCGACTCAATCCAAACTTCCTCATCTATATTGGCAGAAACGATACTAGCAACATTGGCAAAGCCTTCCATTGATACGTCTGAGTTGCTAAGCTTGAAGGCGTCATAGTGGAGAATACCGTATTGCTTGAACATATCATAGGCCTCTTTGCATATTCGCAACATTGCGTCATGATTCTTTTTGGGTACTCTGTAGACAATGTGTGAAACAATACTTGCGTCATTTAAATTAGATTTGCCTATGACTAATAGTATTATTTCTTGGAGTATAAAAAAGAGCAAGGGAGCAAAAGTATACTTAGCTGTATCAACACAGAGTATACATATTAAGAGTATAATCCTGAATTACCTGTGGCATTGATCTGGTAATAGATCTACTGATATCACACAAACACCAAGTCTTATCACAATAGTGGATATATATGAAATCTTTTAGTAGTAGAACCCTACTACCACTAGGAACTTAATCCCCACGCGCCCTAACTAAACGATCTGTTAAGTGGTAATAATATTTAATAGTAAACTTTATGAAATTGAACTTATTTCATCTTCTCTAGTAATTCCACAGTCTTTAGCCATTTTACCATCCAGGGAATAGTGGATTTTGTTAATCTATCATCGGGACTGACTAGCCTCGCAATTTGATGTACTTTTTGCAAATTTAATCTGTCATTTCGTATCAAGTTCATTCTCGTTGTTATTGCTGTAAATATTTTGTTATTATTTTGTTGCTTCATTGTCATATATTACTTTCACAGCAGGTTTGTTTATAAACAATTTAAGTGGTCATGTTGTTTTTATTATTTATTTATTGTGTTACATAGAATCAAAGGAGTTTGACTGTGGTCTAGTATTCCTAGTATTCCTCCAATATGAGATAAAGAAAAACTAAAAGATGTCATTTGCTTTTACAATTTTATCTGCCAGGCTTCTATTCAATCTTGAATCGCATCCCCAAGGCGGAGCACCATAGAATTCTTGTACTGTTGCTTTCCTTCTCCGCAATTTAATTCTAAAAGTGCTAGAATATTAGAGTATTGCATCTAGTTAGCAAATCCAATATATTTTTTCAATGGTACTGAAGGTATGAATAAAACAAAAAATATTCACAACAAAAACAAAAACAAACTCTTTGTCGCATCAATCGCAATAGTGGTCGCATTAGCACTTATCGCTAGTCCTCTAGTGACTATCGATGACGCTCTTGCAACACATAAGAAAGGAAACAAAGCAAATCAATCGATAGAACAATCGCAGTCATCAAACCAAAATGGCCTATGTGTTTCGGGTGCTAGTACGTTCTTTTCATGTAACAATGCCAGCTTCCAGCATCAATTTAACAGTGGAAACAACGCTCTAGCCCAAAGTGGACAAGGTGGAAACTCTGCAGAACAAAGCATCAGCCAATCTCAATCAAGCGAACAAAACAGCCAGGTAGTTTCAGGCGGTGACACAATAGGCTCTGGCAACAATGTAAACGTCCAAAGTCAAACAAACAGTGGTAGCAACGCAGCAGCCCAAAGCTAAGTCCAAAACCCCTCATCTTTTTTTAAATCATATTTAGATTTTGATTGACCTGTAAATCAGGAAGATAATATCCTTAGATAAATTATGTTATTTAAAAGAATTTATGAATGAAGAAGGCGAGCGATTAGATACCAATAATTCTTCATATCATTATGCAGGTTTAACCACTGATATAAAAAATGGATCATCAAAGAGCTTTTCCATTATAACTGATGGAGAAAAAATTACAGAAATAGCAGTTTTTAATCTCGATGGAACGTATTATGCAATTTCTAATTCATGTGCACACAAAGGTGGACCACTAAGTAAAGGATTCTTTGAAGGCGATATAGTAACTTGTCCGTGGCATGGATGGAAATATTCTGTCAAGACTGGAAAATCGCCCCATCAAGGCGGCGATAGCGTTAATTCATATCCAGTTAAAATAATAAAAGACAAAATATATGTAAACTCTATCCCTTCCAACGTTGGAAAAAAAATATTTCAACCTCATAAAGCCTATTTGAAACTAAAGGAATCTGTAGATGATTATTTGGTTCATAAATCCAGTGATGGTATACTACCTGTAGATGATAAAAAAATAAGAATTCTTGGAATATCTACTACTAATGCAAATGATAAGATAGCACCACGTCAAAGCACTTCAGAGGACGCATTAGATTTTGCTTTGGAATACGCAAAGAAGAATTTAAAAGCAGAAACAGTAGTGATAAAACTTCGAGAATTAGAATTCAATCATTGTGAGGGATACTATTCAAAGAACGCTAATGCCTGTATTTTTCCTTGTTCCATTTCAGAAAGAGACAGTGAAGATCAGATGATACAAATTTATGAAAAAGTAATTCTGTGGGCTGATATAGTATTAATTGCTACACCTATAAGATGGGGGTAGTGCAAGTTCGCTATATTACAAGATGATTCAAAGAATGAACTGCGTTCAAAATCAAATAATTACACATGATCGATATCTTATAAGAGACAAGGTGGCGGCTTTCATAATCACAGGAGGTCAGGATAATGTTCAGCATATTGCAGGAGAACTTTTTTCGTTTTGGTCACAAATGGGCTTTATATTTGGTAAATTTCCTTTTGTGGGTTGGACCAGAGGTTGGTATGCTGAGGACACAGAAAATAACTATGATTCGATGGCTTCTAGTCTTGCCATAAATACCACTACTGTAAAGGAAAGCATAAACTCCAAGTTGAATAAGGATTTGATTAAGACAGTTAAGGGAGCCTTCGAAATGGCATTACTCTTAAAACAAAACAGATATGATCAAAAAGTTTTGTATACTAAAAATGAGGATTAAACATATTAAACTTATTCATCTTATATGCAAAATCAGAGAAATGTGTTGATTGAGCGATAAATACAATAGAACCCCTCAGTATATTTGACATAGATGGCGGAGATTATAGTTTTGGATACCAATTTCTCGAGCAGATGCGCCATTAAGGCTAGTTTGATCTTGTTTCCTGATGTATAGATAACAAAAGATTTTAGGATTAATGATCTTATTAAACAAAACCTGTTAGAATATTGAATATTGTTATATAACTTGTTTTGCTAATACCCGTATGCTTCCAGATCCAACAGAATCTATTTCCGAGTTTGTTCTTCCATCCTATAAGAAAATCTTAGTTATGCATGACGGAAAAGACAAATCTAACAAGGCAATTAACCATGCTATTTATTTATCAAAATTGTCTGGTGCAGAGATACTAATTTTACAAATAATTGATGATGCACGAAAATTAGAAGGAACTTCCGTAAATATCTCTAGTAATCAGGAGTCATCTTCATCATCTCTGCCATCATCCTCTTCAACAATATCGCACTACTCATCATCCGAAGTAAATAAACGACATTATGAGAAGAATATTGAAGGTGATTTGATAAATTCGATGGAAGAGAAAATTAAAAAGATTGAGCAAGCAGGCTGCAAGAGTAAAGTTTCATACAAATTTAAGACAGGCAACATAGTAGATGAAATAGTAAATGAAGTTAATGAAATGAATTATGACTTGGTTATTTTAACATCATCTCATTTGAATTCTTGGATAGAATCACTGTTTAGTAACACAAGAAAGATAATTAGTAATATACATACAAGTGTTTTGATCCCTCATTAAATATCTGACGCAGCAACTGGTGTTACCCTTCCAGCGTAGCAACTTGTCGGCTTCTCTCAAGTTACTCTAGAACCAAATGGTTCAAAGAAAATCAAATTTAGAATTCCAGTTACCCTACTTGGATATACAAGATTCTCTGGAGAATTTGTCATTGACCCGGGCCCAGTAGAGGTGAGTGCAGGTAGCAGCTCTATTGATATAAGGTCCTGCGCGAAATTCACTATTACAGGAGAGCCATACACTATTACCGAAGCTGATCATACATTCGTCTCTGTTACTGAAATGAGTTAATAGTAGATAATTCTATACAATTTTTCTGTCTCAGAATTCTACTATTTTGTTATTCTATTGCTTTTAATCTTTTTGCTGTAAGTATTGTGACTATAAACTATGGCTCTAGTAGTAAAAGATCCAAAATCAAAAGACAGAAAAAGACATCATACCTATTATGATTCTTTGTATGATGCTCTCTTATTTCTAAGTCGTTATCCTATTCCATTAACAAAATACCGCATCTGTACAAACAAAAACATATTCTTATCTCTATTGACTAAACAATTAATCAGGCCGGTACTTAACAAAAACTTGCTAATAGATAGTGGATATGAAGATGTTACACACTATGTTATATCTCAAAAAGGAATCGAGTATATCAAAAGGTATGAATCTCTTCAAGAATTGCTTGTTTGATTAATTTATCTTTGATCAAATTTTTTTATCATTTGAGATTCTAGAAAGAATGCGACTCTAGTTATCATTTTCAACATTGTTAATAAAAAATTTTTTTAGGATAATCTGATTATTCTTGTCTTCTTTTTTTCTAATTACAGTTTCAGCCTAATTTATGGTCGATCTGAATATAATTATTTTACAGAACCCCACTACCACCAGGAACTTAATCCCCACGCGCCCAAACTAGTCGATATCTATGATGGTAACAATATTATCGCTTG
>QCWC01000089.1 GCA_013114705.1 Candidatus Nitrosocosmicus sp.
TGTAATATTTATCGATTCAAACTCATTGTATTATCCGCGGTAAACAAATATTGCATGGATATGGTTAAAAATGACTAACACTCATAATTATATGAGTCGATAAATCAGAACACCGGCTCTAATTACAGTCCAGTTTTAAATGTTGATAAAATAGATAGTGAAATAATAGGACTTTTGTTAAATGGAAAAAATAATAAGGAAATATCAACGAAAATAAGAATTCCTTTGAGCACAGTACAGAGAAGGGTTAGAAATTTAATTGCCAAGAATTTGGTTACTTTTAATTCACAAATAAATTATCCTAAATTTGGCTTTAAGGTTGGGATGCTGTATATATATTTAGAAGATGGGGATTTTGAAAGAATAGCTAATAAAATAATGGAATTAGACGGCGTTACATCTGTTGAAGTCCATATAGGTAACTCAGATTTAATAGCAAACGTAGTTTACAGACGCAGTATTGAGTTACTTGAGCTAATTGCAAAGGTAAAATCCTTTGAGAAAATTGATAAGATTGTATGGTCTGAAATGGTATACAAAATAAGCTCAAGTCCCTATAGTACTTAATTTATTAAGATAACAAGTGAAGAACCTGACTTGACCAATTCCTATTTTAGAAAAGTATTTTGAAAAAAATCAAGTTGGATCTGCTTTAAGGTCATGTCATATTTACATCCAAAAGCATAATAGTTTAAACTGTATAATTAAGCTAATCAGAACCCATGTATTGTTTGTTTTTTCCTACCAAGATTCAGAAGGAGAATACATTCTCCGGTAATTGAATATGGCCACCACGGAAAGGTCGAATTCAACTCCAAAGATACAATCAATGGGTCTAAAGTCTGTGCCATCCATATTTTTCCTCAAATTCCCTTTTACTTTAAAAAAGGATCAACTTGCAGCAATAGACTCATGGGTAGAAAATGGTTTTCGTGGAACTATACTGTATAGTACAGGAACTGGAAAGACTGAGATTGCATTTGAATGTGCCAAAAGGTTAATGTTTGCATATTCACGTTTTCCCAGGTCAGATAAGGAAGCAAAGTATGATTCACTTGATGAAACTAGTCACAAAGTAAAAAGTAGCGAGATTGACGAACACAGAAAATGCGATTCCGCTGAGACTTTGGGATCTGCAAGAGAAATTGGTACGCATTACTCATTTTTCAATATTTTGATACTGGTACCAAGAATTTCATTGATTGATCAAACAATTAAAAGACTGATATCCTATGGAGTTCCCGAAGACAAAGTCGGGTCATTTTATGGGGAACGCAAAGAAAAAAGAGAAATAATAATAAGTACATACAACAGCGTTGTTAGAAATCCGATTTTAATTAGGCGATCTACTATGGTTATTTTGGATGAGGTACATCTAATAAAAGACACATCGAAATCTTTTGTGAAATTATTCGACTATTTAATAGAAGATCCAAAAAAAGGTGTGCTGGGATTAACTGCGACCTTGGACGAAAAGGATCAGAAAAATAGTACAATTATGGCAGTAATACCTCCGATAATTAAATATCCCATCAAAATGGCCGTTAGGGACAATAGATTGGCCAAGCCAATTATTATCCCGGTGAAGGTTTCTCTATCGGAAGAAGAAAGAACAGAATATGAAATGTATACTACAAAGATAAAGAATATTTCGAATCGCTTTAAGCGGTATGATGTCGAATCCATGACCAGATTGTTAAGAAGGGGTGGATTTGCAAGCGGGATGGCAAAAGCATGGTTTTCGAATGTGAGAAAAAGGAAACTTCTGTTGAGTTATGCCAATAACAAGTTATTAACAGCATGTCACATCGTTGAGAATAAGTTTCCTGATGAAAAAATAATGGTGTTTAGCGAAACAATAGAATCTATTCAAAAGTTAAAACAGATCCTCTTAGAAAGGGGAATTGAATCACAGATTATAGACGCAAAAGTGCGTACTCCAGAAAGGCAAAGAATTCTAAACAATTGGGGAATTACATTTAATGTATTACTTTCAGTGCACACTTTGGAAATAGGATATGATGTACCCCAAGTCAGGATAGAAATAATACTTGCTACCACTTCTAACATAAACCAAATAGTCCAGAGAATAGGAAGGGTGTTAAGAAAATATGAAGGCAAAAGTATTGCATTGATTTATGTTGTGTACATTCCAGATACAAAGGATGACAATGTAATTGATATTGTTGCCAAGGCTGTTTCTCCAAATACGGATTTGAGCATCGGTACAACACCGCGATTAAAACAGAAAGAAAAATTAGCAGAGAAAAACAGATGTGAAATCTCCATAGATAGGGACAAAATTGAAAATGAAGATGCACCTCAAACGGAGAAAAGGAAAAACAGTTCTCCTTTGACAAAAAAGAAATATAGCAGTGATATCTTACATAGGAAAGTCATTGAATTAATAAAGCAAAGGGGAAATGAAGATTATCGAGTAAGAAGAATCAACAGGGCTTTCCAAATAGTAGAAAATAGTCTTAAAGAAAAATCTCTAATAACAGAACAAGTTGAAAACGACACACGATCCGCAGACATTAATCATGACTATCGTCATTCAGAACTGAATTCAGAGAATGAGGCAAGAATTTATAAAGTCAAAAGTACATCGGACAAAAATAAAACATACATTGTTGACCTTGATAAATTAAGTTGTACATGCGCAGATTATCTATTTCGAAATTTAAAGTGCAAACATATATTCGCTACTGAATTTACGCGCGTAAACTAACAAAATTTGAGTTGAACAACTCTTGACAAGTATCATGTCTTGTTACCTAAATATTTTTTACAAAGAGTATCTCATCAATGAATAAGGCTGGATCAGTCTTTATATAAAATGTTAATTTATTTCATTTACATAAGATGAACTTTCAAAAAACTTACCTTTCTAGCGCAAGGTCTTATAAGACTTGCGAAGGTAGGTCTAGAACTGATTCATGTTTTGTTGAAATCAAATTGGTAGCAGTTAAATGGAGATGGACACATAGCAGTTCCTTTTATTGCTGTGGCCTCTCGAAAGTTAGGAAAAGGTAACGTATAGGAATCGAAAGTATATGAAAGTTGCAACTAGTGATAATAAAAACGGGAAGAAAATTATAATGAAAGCTGTAATCCTCCAACCGATACTCATGTCTTGTTTTGAAGGCGTTACTATTTCCAATTTATGCTCTACTATATCGAGGGTAATTTCAATTGACAAAGACTCGATCAAGAAATATTTATTTTATATGATTGAATTCAATTTAATAACCTATCAGGGAAAAATCAAATCATTTTTTATTGCAAATGACGGTATTGAGTTATTACTTCAAATTGAATCAATGAAGTCGAGAGAAAATTTGAACACTAATCAAATCTTTCTTCAAATAAATGAATTTAAATGACAAAAAAATGAACCTTTCAAAATTACTTTTGATTATCAATAGTTTCTTTACTTGCGGAGCAACTTCATTTGAAAGTCCACCCTTATCGACTTTGACAGAATTAATTATCAAAACTAAATCATGAACAAGCAAGTCATTTCAAATAATGTACGTATATCCAATCTAAAAATTGGGAAAATTAACATGAGATGAAAAAATTTGTCAACAAATCTGAAAAGATTATGAATTCATTTGAAATACCAATTCAAGAAAGGATTTTGAATGTTGTCACAATTATAGGTTAACTAATAGTCCGAATAGTTACTGCTCAATTAATAATGATTTTTTGCATCACCACAATGGTTAAATATGTTAAAGAAAGATTGATAATGAATGACAATGTCGTCAATTTCAGTACTAGTCGTGGATGATGAAATTGAATTGGCAAACCTTTTTAGGACTGGTATTCAAAACGTTGGTCTTGAGACTATATCTTTTACCGATCCTAGAATAGCATTGGAGTATATTAAACATAATTTCAATAAATTTTCATTGATATTAACCGATCTCCGTATGCCCCACATGTCTGGTTTAGATTTGGCAGTGGAGATAAGAAAACTTGACGAAAAAATCAAAATTGTTTTAATAACTGCATTTATGACAGAGGACCTGATCGACGATTTTAAGTTCAAGAATGCAAAAATAGATAGGGTAGTGCAAAAACCAGTCAAATTAGCGGAATTAAGAAATTCAGTAGCACAAATATTGAATCAGACATTGGATGCTTAATTTTGTATTGACATTGGTACTGTATCATCGTAGTTGTACCAATTTTGAAAGTATGAAGACATAGAAAAAAAGATGGGATTTGATTAAGATTTTAGATAGCGTTTGAACCGATTCAAGTAATAACTTATATTCCTTCTATCCTTTTTGTGGGGTTCTAAATTTTCGTTCATGAATTTATTCCTTCATATAGAACAAAATAGATTAGGATATCACAGTAATTGCAATAATCTCTAACTTTGGAATTGGTTACTATTTAGTATGTTCAAATCAAATACACATCAGAAAGTTGACTTTATTCTAACAATCGTTAAGGTAATAGAATGTTGATAAATCACGCATATTCAATTTTATTTTCTTCTCAAAAACGATATTGCAAAGAATCACTAAAAAGATCGTTTCAATAGATGATGAAATGCACTTTCACACTAAAAAGTACTATCTAAAAAAATAGATTTTCTACAGAGAGATAGACTAGAGTATCAGTCCCCATAAACGCTTATAAGAACTGAGTATGTGCTTTTGTTATGTAGATAAGTTCTCTTCTTTTGCCTCTTTTTCGAGACAATCTCTCAATTTCGTTAGGTGTTTTTCCTTGTCTTGTTTAATTTCCCTCCAGATTTCTGCCAAATTGTCTTTACCGTCGTTTTGAGCATCCTCAATGTATCTGTCAACTGTACTATACAAGAAATCTGCATTTTTACCCAATGCTGACAAGATGTTGTAAATCGAATTTGACAATTTAGTAGACACTCTCGATTGGGACTGCTGTGGTGAAGTCATTAACAAAATCTAAGTGACAAAGTTTATAATAATAAAGCATTTCATTTCCAGAACCCAAAATGATTTCCTTAAACAATTTTTTGATGTGAAAACCAATCCTAATGAAAAGGCTGGCTATTTTTATAGATTACAAGATTAAATAATAAAGATATTGTTTTTAACTACTTTCAATTTCCTCAAAACATTTTTTGTGTTCATAATTTGCTGATCTTGCATTAAATATTTAGTATTATTTGGTTTACTACGCCACGATAAGTTACAATCATAAGTTTGGAAATACAAATCAGTTGCATAACAGAAAAGTATTAGTGTCGTTATTACATAATAGTAAGTAGACAATAATTTCTTGCGTATTTACTAAATTTTTGAAGCCCACTCTTGTTACCATTTTGAAATCCGTCAATATTGTTATTAATCTATAATATTTAACATATACTGAACAATTTAGATTAGATTGAAAGGAATTTTGTTTGATATGGATGGAGTATTGCTGAACGCAATGCCCTTTCATGCGGATGCGTTTCAGATTGCATTCAGAGAGTTAGCTGGACTCGACATAGACAAGAGAGATGTATACCTGCTTGAAGGTATGCCAGGTCCAGATTTAATAAAAGAGATTCTGAAAAGAAATAGTAGCAGTAGTTTTTCTAATGAAAATTTTATCAAGAAAATAAGCGAACGCAAAAAGGAGCTCTTTAAGAAGAACGAAAATTCAAAACCTTTTGAAGGTGTAAGAGAATTATTAAGTTCTCTAAAAGGTACCAACTGTATTAAGGCTGTCGTAAGTGGTGCATCTGAAAATGAGGTAAAATCGTTATTAAAGAAAAATCACCTGTTAGAAAGTTTTGACCTTGTGATATCAGGTGAGAACTTGGAAGAAGGGAAGCCAAGTCCCGAACCTTTTGTAACTGCTCTTAGGAAGTTGGATCTCAATACTGATGAAGCACTAGTGGTAGAAAATTCCCCTTTGGGAGTTAAGGCAGCGGTCAACGCAGGTATTAGATTCATTATAACCCTCAATAATTCCCCATTAAACCTTGAGGATTTTCAAAATTTGCCTAAAGACATGAGAAACCTAGATAAAATAGTATTTAAGGATACAAAGTCTGCCGCAGATTTTTTAATTAAATGGAGTGAGGGTATCTCTGATGGTGGTGCTGATAGTGTTACTAATAGTAAGAGTGGCTGAGTTGCTTAGGCGGTGCTGATGCCAGAAGTAATGGTTTGGATAGTCCTTAAACTAGAAATGATGTAGTATTTTTATTATTAGGAAACTGCCTCTCTTGCCATATCTAGGCATATAGTTAGATGACCCCTTTCCTGCCTTAATATTGACCTTACCGTATTACGAAGTTTTCTGTTATTGAACTTTTTTGAAATGACCTCTAAAACCTCATAGTGAGCCACTTCACCACCTTCTGCCAAACAAAGAAATTCTAATCCTTCAGACTTGTCAGGATTTTCTCCCAAATATGTTTTCATTATTTTGGTGGCTTTCTTTTCGGTCTCCTTTGCGGTATCGTTCACAGTTTCTATATTTATTTTGATCTCTTCATCATTGGCTAGTTGATTTACAACTTCCAAAAGTTTTTCTTCGTGGGAATTTGCTTCATCCTGTATTTCTTTTGTCTCATCCTTGTCACCCGAGTCGAGTAATTTCATAGCTACCAATTCATCTACTGCTTTTTGAGCAGCTCTTTCTAGTCCTAATACCTCTCCCAATTTTTTTTCCAAATTCTTTATATCCGCTTTTGTTGATCCAGACTTTTTTGAGTTAGACATTCATTTGGTTTTAAATATAATAATTTAAATAATTCATATCATAATTAGAGCAAGGTTCTTCAATTAGGATCTCCAATACCTTCAAGTTTTGTTGTAATATCGAGTTTCAGGGGCGATAGTCTAAGCATATTCTAAATTTGCTAATCTTATAATAGTTGTTGCAAAATTAACCCGAATAAACTCGTTTCCATAGCGGCTATTTCCACTACTGTGACAACAGGGATAAAAACAGAATAAAAATACCAATCTATCTGTTCAAGGTAAGCGCTAATTGAGAATAATTGAATTTAATAATGTAGCATTAATGATAGGACATATGAATTGAATTTTCTAGTCAATAGATATTTTTGATATAGTTTATTTGAACCACATACAATAGGTAGTCAATAAGAGAGTTGAAACGAACAGTGGATTATGATAAAGTGTTTAATAAGATTTCTGAATTCATGCGCACGGAATATGATTCCAGAAATGCAAACTGCGTAGTAATCGGAATAAGTGGTGGCATAGATTCAACTGTTACTGCATATGTGGCTGCTAGATCTCTTGGTCCTAAAAGGGTTTTAGGACTTTCACTTCCTGATTACTCAGTCACCCCTAAAATTGATATAAAGCATGGAATAGAGATATCCAAGATTCTTGGAATAAACTATAAAATAATTGAGGTTGGAAGAGGGAAAAAAATGATAACAAAAGGATTCCCCAATGACAAACTGGCAAGAGGCAACTTCCTCGTTAGGCTCAGAATGGCAATCTTGTATTATTTTGCAGCTGTAAAGGGTGGATTGGTGGTTGGTACGGCAGACAAAAGTGAGTTACAATTGGGTTATTTTACCAAGTATGGGGATGGTGGAGCAGATATTTTTCCTATTGCAGATTTATACAAAACGGAAGTTAGGGAATTCGCAAAATATCTAGGTGTACCTGACTCCATAATAAGAAAGAAAAGTAGTGCTAGAATTTGGAGAGGTCAAACCGCGGAGGGAGAAATAGGTGTCCAGTATGAAAAAATAGACATGATCTTGAAAAAAATTAAGTATGACAAGATTTCTAGCGAGTCAAAACTTCCTAATATTCGCGGAGTTACCAAAAAAGATATTAAAGCTGTTATCGATTGGATTCAAAATAATCGCCATAAGCATGAAATCCCAATACCCATATGTAAGTTAGAATAACATAATTATTGAATTTCAAATAATTTAGGATGAATTCTACAAGTCTTTAACTTTTCTTATTAAGACACACCAAGCAAAAGAATAGTCAAGGTAACTATTCTACTAAAATCCAAGCCGAGTCTCGATAACACCTATATAGATTTTTCTCATTGAAACTTTCTTCATAAGATAAATTTCAATAATTTTATCGATAGGAAATAGATTGGGACAACTATATTGTGTGAATAATTTTTAAATTTAGATAGATTTCTAACTCCTTAATTGGAATTTATCTTACTTGCAACATGATGTAGTAGAATTTTTGCTTAGTCTATGAGAACTAGAAGGCAGAGTCAATATATTGGATTTGTAAATTAAAACATTATTATGCTAATTATAAAAAAAAGCGCTTTCAAAAGGTA
>QCWC01000090.1 GCA_013114705.1 Candidatus Nitrosocosmicus sp.
TGTTGATATCTGCTTCCTTCAATGAAGATCAGATGCATGAGCTGATAGCAGATCTTCAAATCCTTATCAGACAACCTAGTATTTCTGCAACATCTGAAGGCTTGGAACAGTGTGCGATTTTGATATCCAATATGATGAAAAACGCCGGAATAGATTCTGAGCTTTTGTACTTGGATATAGAAGATCAAATAGAAAGCGGAATTACGAAGCAAGTACCCCCTATAGTTTTTGGTGAAGTTAAATCAAAATCAAACCCTCATTCAAAAACAATTTTGTTCTATAACCATTACGATGTTCAACCTGTTGATCCAATAGAAAAATGGAATGAAGATCCTTTCAGTGGAAAGGTTGTTGGAAATTTAATTTATGGAAGAGGATCATCAGACGATAAAGGTGAACTTATTACAAGGCTAAAGGCCGTCGAATTTATTCTCCAAAAAACTGGAGATGTGCCATGTAACATAAAGTTCCTGGTGGAAGGCGAGGAAGAAATTGGAAGTCCGAATTTATCTGATTACGTAAGAAAATACGAACAAAAATTAGACTGTGACTTGGTAATCTGGGAAAGCGGTTATGTTGACAAGGACCAGAGAGCAATCATCTCTTTAGGTCAAAAGGGAATACTAAACGCAGAGATTAGTGTTAACGGACCTTCTAGAGACATTCACTCAAGCCTTGCCGTTGCAATAGAAAACCCGGCGTGGAAATTGGTGAATTTGTTGTCCTTATTATATGATTCAAAAGATGGTAAAATTTTGATAGATGGATGGTATAACGAAGTAAAACCCCTGACTGAAAAGGAATTACAAGTACTTGCAGATGAACCATTTAATGAAGCGGCTTTCAAAAAAGAATATGGAATAAGTAATTTCATTAATAATCAAAAATCTTACGAAATAAAAAAAGCGCTGGCCCTAGAACCCTCGTGTAATATATCGGGCTTGTATTCTGGATACACGAAGAAGGGCGTGAAGACGATTTTACCTGCTGTCGCTTCTGCAAAGTTAGACTTTAGACTGGTCCCAGAAATGGATCCAAAAATACAATTCGAAAGGTTGATAAATTATTTAAGGGCAAAAGGATTTTCTGAGCAAGAAGTGTCCATTAAATACCTGAGTGGTGAACCTGCTTATCGTACACCTGTCGACAGCCAATATGTCAAACTAGTGGTTAATTCTGCATCAAAAATTTTCAGCGGTGTAATTTTAAACTTATCATCTTCTGGGACTGGACCTATGTATGTGTTTAAGGATATCTTGGGTGTAGATTCGATTTGCGTAGGAAGTACAGTATTACCTAACAAGATGCATTCACCTAACGAGTTTACTAATCTTGATTTGCTTCACAAGGGAACAAATTGCTTTATAGAAATAATAAATAATTTCTCAAAGTTTCCTGGCAATATGTCTGAGGAGAAGCAATAGCAAATGGACAAACCAACTGCGTTTCAATCCCCATTGGATTATTTCAATAGCATTGTTGTAATGGGGTACATGTATGTTCGGTCATGAATAAAGGTCACTTTCATCCATACTTGATCTAAAATCAGCCATATCAAACTTTTCTGCAACGAAAAAGGATAAATATTATTCCAATAGATAAGACAAATGCAATACAGCATTCTTATTGCAATTATCTTATCTGTATCTCTTTTAATGGTATTTTATTTTCCACAGGCATACGGCATATTTCATAGAGAGGACTTTGTAATCACAGACTATGGAGTAAAGAATGGCAATCCATTTATGACTGTACAAGGGGAAGCTGGCAGATCAGTTTCTGTTGATATGGGAGATGAATCGTATTACGCCTATACATTTGTGACTGATAAGGGTGTATTCGCTTCCACCGTAGCACTAGGTGTGGATGAAAGTAAGCCATATTATTCTGCCGATTCATTTCAAGTGGAAAAATTTGAGATAGGGGCTTGTCTTGAGGATGGTGATTTAACAGGTACCCCCAAATTTAGCGGTAAAACTGTAGAATTTATTCCACAAGGTTTTACTATCATGAATCTATCAAAAGTATACACTCTCCAGGTGACATCTGATGACCCAGATGATGATTGCCAGAGTGGAAACCATATTTACAAGATGTTTGCAAGCAACTAATTTTTTTTAATTTTGAACCCTACCATTAGATCCCCTTTTTTGCTATTAATTTATCAAATCGATTATGCGTGCCTATGTCAAAAAAATAGTGACAACTCTGTATACGCCTTCCGTCTTGCCATTTTTCTAAATATTTTAGACTGAATTGCTTATTACAGATCTGGCTTGTATGGTTCAAGCTCTCTTGTTAGCTTGTTTATCACAAACTTTTCAGGGTCGTAATCATACTTTTTACCCAATCTTTCTAGATATTCTTGAACTGCATGCCAAGCTTTCTTTCTCTGAATTACAGAAGAACCTGAATTGAAGTCATCTAATGAAATGATTGTGTTTTTTTGGTCTGATGGCCTGTCTTGAGGATTAAAAGACTTTTCTGAAAGCTTCAGTGCGGCTTCA
This sequence comes from Candidatus Nitrosocosmicus sp., assembly GCA_013114705.1. Lineage (GTDB taxonomy): Archaea > Thermoproteota > Nitrososphaeria > Nitrososphaerales > Nitrososphaeraceae > Nitrosocosmicus. The sequence goes on from QCWC01000090.1 coordinate 2,508, forward strand.
TATAGTGAAGAAATCTCAGAAACTTCTTTTTCTGTCAAAATTATTCGTCGATTCAAATCGGTGCTTTTTTCTTCAGAGTTTTTATTTGACATGAGACTAGTAATAGAGGGCATAAATCATTTAATAAATTTGATATCAAGGCAACAATTCCAAACTTTAATAGTATTGAACTAAGAAAAAAATAGATTTGTTAAACTTTTTTTTATTTAGCTTTTGCTACCAACCCGAACCTGGATTCATTTCCCAGTTTTGGTTACCGCCATAGCCTTGACCTTGACCATAACCGCTACTACCACCACCACTATGCATCCCCTTCATGCCCATATCTTGGTGTCCTTGAGAATGCATCATCATCATCCACTCCATCATTGAAATGTTCTTGGTCTGTAAAACTTCGCCGTTACCTGGGTCAACCAATACTTTTGTAAATTTCATATCCGGAGAGCCCAAAATTGTTGAATATACCAAGTATCCGTCCTTTTCTTCACCGTTAGCGGACATTGCATATGTGCCATTTCCAACTGATTGTTCAGCCGTAGTAATGGCATCTACTAGTGTGACATTAAACTTTGATTCAATAGCCTGATACATAGTTTCCATTACATTAAGAGTACCGTTAATTTTTTCATATTTCTTATGTTCCATTCCCATTCCCATTCCCATCATTTTCTTACCAGAATTATCTCGCATCATCATATCGCTATCCATTGTCATATTCATTCCAGTTGAATTTGAGGTCGTATTTGCTTGTGAGAATACGTTATTGGTACTTAACAAGGGCAATACTCCCATTGCAGCAGTCAACAAGCCTGCCAAAATCACGAAACTAAATGAATTTCTTCTATTCATTGCAGTTTCTAGATCTGCAAAATATAAAAGCATATTCTATATAATTCCACTAGAAAATTATAATATTCATTAATATCTTTTCTGGTAGATGTTCGAATTATTTGTGTTTATAGATCGAATAATTTAATCATGTTAAAAAAGTTGGTTAGTTGAGAGAAGTTGAATAACTGGATCATCTATCACCGCCTGATTAGACAATAAATTTGCAAATATGTCCTGTCCTATATCACTTGGCTATTTAATTCAAAAATTTTATTAGCTTGATTATAATTTTCTAATTTTTGATATCTCTAAGAATAAGTAAATGACTGCTATAATTTCAAACCTACCGATAATCATATTGATTATCAAAAGGATCTTGGACCCAAGCTCAGCATCCAATGATGTTATCCCAGTTGATAAACCGGATGTAGTTAGCGCAGAAACGGACTCAAACATAGAATTTAAAAAAGTTTGACCTGAAAATATTGACAACAAAATCCCGGTAAAAATTGATGTTAAAAAAAACAAAATAATTACAAGGACTGCTTCATTTAACGTCTTGTCTTCCTTATGCTGTGATGATTTTTGCTCCCACCCATGATAGGTGTGGTCATATCTTGAAGACACCGATGATATAGATCTAGTTGTAACATCGGCAGAGAATTTCTTTTTAGTTAATTTTTGAAGTAAAAGCAATATTCTGCCTACTTTTATACCTCCAGCCGTAGAGAATGCTGTTCCTCCTATTAGCATCAATATTATTAGAAAGAATTTGCCCTGGTCTGATAACAAAGTAATGTCTATAAACTGAAATCCAGTGGTAGTTGCTGCACTTAGTGTATGAAAAACACTTGTCATAGCATTAGAACCTGGATCTGATAAAGATAGCAAATACCAAAAAATCGGAATAGAAATCAGTATGATACCAAAATAAGTAAAAATTTCAGGCCGCATCTTGGTAGTATGCATCTCTTTACTAAATACTGCGTAGTGAAACGCAAAAGGCAAAGCCGAAATAACCATTCCGGTCATCAATACAAACAATTCAAGAAAGTTCTCTGAAATCAGAGATGTTGATGATGGTACGAATCCTCCTCCTGTAACTGCGCTGAGGATTAGGGATATATTAAAAATGATATCGTGATTTCCAGAAATATATAACAACATTGCAAGTACTACAGTGTAAATACTAAAAATAACTGCAATCGTAAGGATCAACTGTTTAAGTCTTAGAGTACCACCACCAAGCATCCCTTTCATATGAGCCAGTTTTCTTTCTGGATAAAAGAATGTAATTACCAAATAAACAAAACTCAACCCTCCAATCCATTGTGTAAATGATCGGTAAAAGTCAAAACTTTTTGGCAAGTCTTCGGGGTAAACCAACATCGACAATCCAGTCGTAGTGAAACCCGAAGCACTTTCAAAAAAACTATTAACAAACAATGTGACGGGGTCCAGGTTTTCACCGAAAGGGTTTACGTACATGTAAGGTATACTTCCAAAAAGACTCAGCAATACAAAGCTTGAAACCATTAGAATCGAGGCCTGTCTCAGATTCATCGGAGTCTTTTCACCATATGCATTTAAAACAAAGCCCGTAACAGACATTGTGGTAATTCCCAAGAAAATGCCTGTGGCAGTCACAACCTCGCCAAGGAATGTAGCCATAATCGCGGGAGCAATAAACAAGAGCCCTGCAAATTGCAAAATGAATCCTAGATTACCCCATATAGGTTTGTATCTTTCTCTTATGACCACCCTGTATGGCCTAAATTGTCTTTCAAGCACTGAAGTTCTAATGGCATTTGCTAGTCCCTCCTGAGTCACCACTCCCAAAATATGGATATTGTCTGTGACTGGAATACGTTTAATCAGATTTAATCTCATTAATTCCAGTGCCATTCTAACATTTGCCTTTGCTGAGATTGTTATTAGCGGAGAGGTCATGATTGTCTTTATTGCAACCTGGTCAGAGTCTTCTCCTCTCATAACTATTTTGTCTAAAATGTCACTATCTGTAATTATGCCAACATACTCATTTAACTTGTTTGTAACGATAATGGTTTCTGCCTTCTTTCCATGCATCAACTTGACTGCAGTAGCAGCGTCCGTGTCCTCATCTAAAATGATAAACTGATGATGAGCGTAAGAAAGCACTGGACGTTTTAGCGGGTCTGTTACCATTAGTTAATCAGAATTTATCTTAAATGTCATTACAAATAATATTAAACTTTACTATTAAATACTCAAAATTTTCATAATTTGATTTTCTTTAGTATTTTATCTTTTTTTCTTTCTTAGAGGAAAAAGATATGAATCCCAGTCTTTTTTTTACGTTTGAAGTGAGCTAAAAATAAGGTTGACAGATTAGTGCGAAAATAAACTTATTGATTTTGAGATAGTTTAGAAAAAAATTAAGGGATAGTTATGGATACTGTCTCTGGAGTATTTGCAGGAGTATTGGACCCATAGGCTCTCTTATGTTCATCGTCGCCATAGATTACTTCAGCTGTGAAGCCTTTGCCTACTGGTGCTTCAGCAGAACTAAACTCAAAGGTATATGAGGTAGTTTGAAGACCGGGGAAAATCTCATTATTCAAAACTTGGGGAGCACGAGAACCGTCCATCACAACATGAAGAGTGCCATGTTCGTCAAGATTACCGTTGTTAACTATCTGTACGATGACTTTAAAAGTTGAGCTAGTTTGGGGGGTTTGTGCATTTACATCTTTTAGACCCCAAAATATAGCAACAGATCCAATTAATATAAGTAATGCTATAACATAGAGTGATTTTGCCTTTATACTGCCATTTAATTTTTTAATGGATGGATGAGTGGATTGTTTAATGGAGTTGCCATCAAAACATGGTTTCATTATTACATTAAAGAGAAATTATTTATTATATTTTGTTAAACATAATGCTAGTAAATAATACTGAAATACTATAATGTAAATTACCTGTTACAGGACTACCTGAATGTAAAACTACATGCTTATATCTATTTGTGATTGGTAACGATATGAAAAAAATAGTCGGCAAGTTTTAGCAACAAAGTGTAATTTCAGCTTTGCATGTAAACGAACAGAAGATCACTTGATTTTTTAGAATAAGGGCTTTGTATTTGATATTCTTTCCAAATTGAATTCTTTAATCATCATCAAAAATCAGGGGATCTTGTCACAAAAATATTTCAAAACCATCTTACAACTATTAGGGTATCGAGATTGACAATTTTATAAACACCTGCTAAATGCAACTATGACAAACAACACAAATCGATTTCGCTATTTCTTTTCCCTTCTTACGTTTATCAAGTTATGCTTTTCTAGAAATTGACTTATTCTCTCATTTTCTTCCTCAGTAGATTGAATCTCATCTTCACTCAAGTCCTCAAGTGTCTGAACCATCTTCTTAAAGTCTTCTATACTGATAACCACACCATAGTAATCTCTCACTCTTTCTATTGTAGTGTCATAATGTTTTTTTATCCCAGATGCCGTTGCGTCTGATACCAAAATTACGTCGTATCCCAAGTTGAATGCATCACGTAAGGATGTCTCTACACAAATAGACGTATCAATACCACAAAATATCAAAGTATTAACATGGATACTTTGAAGCCAAACTCTAAGCTCTGTGTCTTGAAAAGCCGAATCTCGCCTTTTTAAGATAATGTGATCCTCGTCAGTAGGCTTTATTTCGTCAATAATTTCGGCATCCCAAGTCCCTCTCATACATATTGGGATTTTCCTATTTTGCAATCTTTCTTCTCTTGCTCTAGGAAGGATGTTATGTATATTGAGTAATAGATCGATACCACTTGGTTCTCTGATGGCCTCGGTGTAGAAAATGGGGATTTTCTCTTCTCTGCAAAAAGCAATTAGCCTCTTTATGTTTGGAATAATTTGTTGGTAATTTTCAATATTCATTCCCAATTTATCATAAGAACCCTCCTTGCTGACAAAGCCATTTTGCATATCGACTATAATCAAACCTAAATTGATGAGGTTACTGCCGTACTGTAATTCTCGCATTAATGTTAGACTATATTCCCATAATAAAAATTATTTTTAGATAATATGTTGATGAAGCAGACACGATGGTATTAACTTCGGTAGAGTGCTTTTTGCTTATGATATCACAAGACAAAGGAGTCACATTCAAAGTCAGTCAAGGTAAGTGACCATCGTGATATTGGAAGTTTAGCACGAGGTGGATTGTCAAGGAAGGTCATTTTACAACCGTAACACTACATTTTGATTTTGCAACTATTGAGTTTGCTATATTACCAATCAATAGGTTTTCTATCGAATTGCCCCGATGCCCTAAAATAATGTGATCTACATTGTTGCTTTCAGAGTATTCCAAGATTGCAATGTCAGGCGTGGATCTTGAATTTACAAACTCGGTATGGATGTCAATATTGTTTTTGATTGCTGACTCTTTGATTGATTGAAGCAGATTTTTTGACTTTATTATTTCATCTTCTATTGAAATAGTGTTGAAATTTTCTTTATTTTGAAAAATCCGGTATATTTCGGGAATATGGAAGGCTGTAATTGCTACGAGCATTGAATCATATTTTTTTGCCAAATCAAAACCAAATTTTAAGGCTCTAATTGAATAATCAGACCCATCGATTCCAACAAGTATTTTTTTGATCCTAACATCGGCACTCTCGATAGACATTCCTACACTACGCATGGATTTATATTAAATGTTAAAAAAGCACTGATTCGTATTGCTGCAAACATGATAAGAAAGGTAAGAAAAAACTATGATATTCTTTCTTGAGTGTAAAGCCCATTCTTAGCAATTTCTGGTTTCATACAAACGCCAATACAAATTTGGTGAAGCACTGAAATTTAAACAACGAAATATACAATTCAATCATAATTTC
>QCWC01000091.1 GCA_013114705.1 Candidatus Nitrosocosmicus sp.
AATAAAAGAATGTGAAATTTGATTACTTTAAAACTGAAAGCATTTTGAGGAATCCATAAACGGTAAGCCATTATAGAGACTATATATTGAAGGAAATTCACACTGAAATCGATATTGGAGCTCCAGTTGAAAAGGTATGGGATTTACTCACTGATTTTAAGAATTTTGAATTGTGGAACCCGTTTATTCGTAAAATAGAAGGAACTCCAACTCTGGGAACGAAGATCAAAATACATTTACACACTTCTGGTGGCAGAAACAGATCTTATCAGCCAGAGATTACGAAGTTAGAACCCTTTAAAGAACTACGATGGTTTGGGAAATCAACCATTCCAGGGGTATTTAATGGAGAGAGGATATTTATTTTGAAACCGATTGAAAGTAATCAAATAAAGTTTATACATAAAGAAATTTTTACAGGAATTTTGGTGCACCTGGTAGGAAACCGCTTGGACAAAGATATGTATAACAGCTTTATTTCAATGAATGAGGCATTAAAAAACAGAGCAGAAAAATGATTTTTAAACAAATTATAGTTTGGTTGAAGTACGACAGTTTGAATTTATCAAAATAAATTTGTAAAACATGGATTGGACAATTCAACTAATCGACAAGGTTAAAGAAATGGTAAATGGTAAATAACAAATATTTACTCTATGGATACCCAATCCGCATGAGTTTTATCAAATGCAAAGCTTTCTATAAATCGCAAATATTCAAGTAGTAAAAAAAATTCTATAAAACCACTCTTGTACTTCTAGCAAAGTAATGGATCATAGATAGATAGTATATGACATTTACTTCTTTTTAGTAGCCTTTTTGGTGCTTGAAACCTTTGTGGTTTTACTTGCTACCTTTTTTTTGGCCACTTTTGCAGCAGGTTTGACTGTTTTATCGGATTTTACTGCCTTATCGGATTTTACTGCCTTATCGGATTTTACTGCCTTATCGGATTTTACTGGAACTTTTTTATCTTCCTTTGGGTTACCTTTTTTAGATACCATTTAAATGGTTATTGAGACATAGTATTTACAACGTATTCTTAAATGTAATATAAAAAAGACTTTATGAAATTTAATCAAAGATTTAATGTCATGGTGGGTTTATCTATATTTGCACCCACAATAACATAACTTAAAGCCCACTCATCCCTAAAGAAGGTGACTAATCTTTGATCTTGTAGAGAGTCTCAGCTTCTTCTTTAGTTACCTTAAACCACAAATTATGTCCATCATATCGTTCAGCGAGATTCTTAGGAATAGAATATACTTCTTTATCAACAACGCCGGCTTTAGTCACAACATTATCTTGGCGTACCTCTTGTACTTCTCCTAGGTCGGCATCATTTATTCCTCTGGCTTCCTTTTTAATTACCTCAGTCCAATTAATCATATTGTTGCTCATAATCAGTATTATATAAAAAAACATAAATAGATGACTAATATTTGCAATGGACTTGCATCCATGTCAACGCTTTTTAAATGTGTATGATGTTACCTCATTTAGTTATTTATTTTATCAAATGTAAGGTTAAACCGTGCATAGATAAGATTGAAACTGAAAAACGCTACTCTCTATCTAAGCCAGCTATCAGCATAAATGAAATGATAGTCAACAATGGTCACCAAGATAGTTTTAATAACTCAATTCTACAAGTCAGTATCTAATTATTAAGATATTAGACTAATTAGTTGCATCCCTCTTTCGTACTATTAATATTTTAAAGCTAGTGCTTGAAATACAATATATATAAATATGAAAGAAGAAATGGCTAAAACAATAATCTCAAAAACAATCAAAGATATAAATGAAAATCCATATGTGATTAAGGAGAATGGATGTGCTGCATGTCACGTTCTATTTACTCTATCAAAAGAAATGAAACTTAATGAACAAGAAGCATCAGATTTGTTATCAGAGATACTGCTTTCTAATCCTGATCTTGATTTTTCTTTTATAGAGATGGTAGAATATGTACATATGAAAAAAAGAATGATGGGAACGGTATTTGTATTAAGAACACGCGAGGCAAAGGACAAGTATATTTTTTCAAATTTCAAGAACACTTTAGCAGAATTACATTCAGATCTAATTAGCCACGGACCAGATATTGTTTTACGAAAATTGCTTTTGACTATGATCTCACTTGAAACTGCAAAAAATATAGGAATAGACCATCATGCGTCAACCGAAGAGCTTTATTATTTTATGAGAAAAAATGAGCTCGAATCGGATGGTAATATAATGAAATTCATCAATCAACTTTATCAAAGAATTGTTAGTAAGGAGAATAGCAAGTAATTTATTCCTAAAGCAACTAAGATAGTCATTTGAATTAGTAACATTAAGTGCAAGATTTTATTTTATGATTACTAAATAAGAGGTTTTCTTTCGTTTCCAAAAGATATTGTATTACCTTTCTTACTCCCATCCATAATTGACATGTAAGTTTCAAAAATGGAAAGAATAAGAGTATGTGATCCTATCAAATAACATATGAAACTCATATAAACAAATATGATAATTTAAATAATTTTGATGTAAAATTGGTAAAATAATTAGATTTAATCCAATTGAACTTATCGTTTAAATATTTTCATTGTCCAACCATATTATGTCGTCAAGAAGAGAATTTAATGAAAGTCCAAAGCACTTTATGGTATTAGACGCCATTGCGAGAGGTATGAAGAAGATTGATAGTATTGCAAGAGTTACCAAAATATCAAAAGATGAAGTTGAATTGATTGTCAATGATTTAAGAACTCAAAAACTAATAAATGCCAATGAGAAACGAGGTTTTTTTGGCAATAAGAAGATTGAGTTATACATATCAGAAACTGGTTCTAGTGTATTAGAAAGTAAAAAGGAAGAATTATCGTATAAATCTCAGCGCCTTCAACAGCTTTATCAAAGCGGAGATAGAGGACAAATGCAAAGTTACATGGATGACAACAGGATGTGGATGCCTATGATGTTGTTTTCAGGGTTGATGAGTATGGTAATGTTTGCAGGTATGATGTCCTTTATGGGAATGGCTATGAATCCTGCAGAAAGTGCCCAGACGGAAGGACAGGTAGATGAATCAGGGGCATCTGGAGCTGAGGATTCGGGCGCTGCATCAGATGCAGGTGCGTCAGACACTGGGGATACAGGTGGTTTTAGCGATATGGGCGCTGATGGCGGGATGGATATGGGAGGATTTGATTCATTCTAGTCCATCATCTTTATCATCAATATTATTATAATGCTTTGATATTGATATTGCCAAATGCAAGTAGTTTAGTTTATTTTTGGAACAAGTTTTGATTTGCGAATTAGGTAATAAGCAATAACAATCAAAGTGTAACTCGCTGTTCAACCAGGGTTTTAGTTTACTCAGTTTGAATGTTGAGTATTGATCATAAATTAATGTATTTATACTTTGAAACCCTCATCCATAATTATTAAATGCCTATCCACAAAACAACCAAAGTTAGTGAAATAATGACCAAAAAACTTGAAACAATTGGATCCACCTCATCTGCACAGGATGTTGCAATAAAGATGAGAGATAAACAAGTTAGTTCGGTCCTAGTAATGGATGAGAGATATGGTATTCCCCTTGGAATTGTTACCGAAAGAGATCTGGCGAGAAAAGTATGTGTTACTGATAAGAATAGTACACAATTATTAGCCAGCAAAGTAATGTCATTTCCTCTTATTAAAGTCAATGCAGAGGTATCTACTTTAGAAGCAGCAGATTTGATGTTAGAAAATAAGGTGAGACATCTACTCGTTGTTTCTAATATATCTTCTCAAACTAAAGTTGAGAACGAGAACGACACGGTAGAGAAGGAGGAGGAGGAGGAGGATAAAGATTTGTTAAAACCGGTCGGAATTATAACTCCGATGGATTTTATTAGATTTAATTTAGTTACACCTACTGCAACAGATTTGCCCAAAGATAGTCAAGAAGACAACGACACTGAACGAATTTTAGAATATTATAAAAATGACTCCAATTTTGATTAAATATTGATAATAGTCTTTATTTACTAGTTTTGATTCCAATTTTTCATACCAGTTGAGCCTATTCTACATATGAGAATACTATTTGATGGTACAAAATGTCCCCATAAGAAAAAGTTTTTAGTTCTCAATAACTTCATTAGAGAATTAGGGGTAATTACAGTTTAATATATACAATCTTTTTAGTTACATTGCAGCCATTTCAATTATCCTTCTTTTCTCACTTTTGAGTAGTAATTCTAGCTTCAAAGTTTCCATGGCTTCATCTCCATCGTTTGAACTTCAAGAACTCATAAATGAAAATCGTCAATGGGTACAGACTTATGGAAATAGCACCGAGGGTCTAAAAACAAGCTACACTGATATCCTATCTACTAATTATATTAGTGATGGAAAAACTTTGAACACCACCGTTTGGTTGTATTCGGGCTTTAGTAATTCCTCATCTGCTTATGATGAGATCTATAATGCTCCTGATGCATACAGTAATCTATCTTCTGCAAAGTTAAGCTATGGTATACTGATTGATTCAGATGCGAATACCAGAACAGGATATAATGGGGCAGACTATGATTTTTATGCAGAGTTATATGAAGGCAAACTAAATGTCTATCTTTACCAATTGTCCTCTACTGGAGGCTATAAGTTGGTAGGCTCTAAATCAAACCTTACCTTCTCACATGCTGAATCCCCCGTCGGCCCTGGTTACGCAAATTTAAATTTAGATTTGAGTTCGATAGGCTACCCTAGTGAATATAATTTACTATTTTATTCCGCAGAATCAATTGGGTCTAATGAAGTCAGACAGTTTACAAACTGGGTAACCATTCCTCCACCTAGCTTAGAAATATCCACCTCTCCAAGCGATATATCAATAAGGCAAGGAGAAGAGCAGATGATCCCGGCTAGAATCAAGTCGACTTCTGGTTTTTCTAATGATGTCATTAATATCACATTGGGAGTTACCAATAATTTTAATGATAATTTCAACGATTACATAATTGGTTCATCATTTAACTCTAGTGAATTTGATGTGCATATACAAAGAAATCAACCACCATTGATAAAAATAGGTGTCCCTAATCAAACCCCTCTCGGTATCTATACAATACCCCTGATTGTGACAATAAGAGAGCCATCGATGGCCACAGCCACAAAACCAACATTTACTGCACCACTAGGCGGAACCGTAGATCCAAAATTTGCACTGTCTGTAAAGTATCCAACTGTTGGTTATTTAACGAAACCAATTAATTTGACAGTAACAGTTATCCCACCAAAAGGAATAGGAGATCAATTTAAAGACTTTTGGGCAACATATGGACAGTTCATTGGCATTTTTGCAGGAGCGTTCGTGGGCGCATTTGCTAAACAAATGTTTGATAAAGCAAAGCAAAGAGAGGAAAAGGAATGAATAAAATCATGTTGTTATATGTTGCAAAGGATTTGACTGTCCATACTACCTCTCGTATATATTGTTGCAATACTAATCAAATATTTGGCCAATAACCATAGACCGCAAAGAGTATGAAGCATAAAATCGGGAAAATAATTGACCATTTCCTCTCGTCAAGAAATATTTAACAGATGTGTGAATTAATTTGTAAAACCAAAGATTACGCGATTTCAAGCATTCTTTCATCCAATCACGGATCCATTGATCAATTTAATCTCCAGTGGAAACTCAACATTGAAGTTCTACTGACTTTACGAATTTATTTCTAGATAAACCGTGATATCCATTTACTGAGATTAATCAAACAGGACCAAAACATCATTGTCCTCAACTTTAATCTTGTAAGTAGACAGTGGCATTTCTGCTGGGGGGTTCTGAGGTATGCCATCGCTTAATTTAAACGCCGACAAGTGCAAAGGACATGTAAGAGTTTTTTCATCTTCATTCATGATTCCACCAGATAGATCAGCATATGCATGAGTACATATTCTATCGGTTGCGTAAATACTATCACCTGCTTTGACAACCATTATTTCTTTACCATCGTGATCAAATGAGACTATATTGTTGTTATCCAATGATTCCAATCCACATACTTTTATCCATGTCATACTAGCAATTATATGTCAAAAACTTGTATTTTGCTTTTTTGAGTACTAGTATTAATTATCTACAAATTAATTATTTAGAGCAAATACGATAAGCCTAAAATATCTAAGTAGGATGCAAGTTTCATTTTATTTATTGGTTTTACATTTGGTTAGAAATTTTAGGTCCATATTAGGGATATGCAACTGCCAGGTATTTGGATTGCATTTCATATAAATAACTTCATAGATGGACATCAAATAATCCATAATTGACTCTAAACCGTAAAATGGTAGATAGCGATTTGCCATCAACTAACCATCTACAAGCACAGACAGCCTGCAGAAATGCTTTTTCCTAAACTTATAGTGCTGTACCACATAGATATCTTAATGGTCACCTTATTAACAGATAGTTTTACCAACAGATTGTTACCATCATCATATCCGACACACGCCCTCCTATGATAGGAAACGATTAATTGAAGGACTGCCTGAAAAATTTCTCCAACCATATGCTTGTACAAAATTGTATTTGGTCTACAAACACCTAAATACTAAATTTTTTTGCTAACATTTTTGTCTATGAGTAGAATAGAAATGAGAATCTATCAAATTTTGGTGTAGATCTGAGGCTATCATTACCAGTAAGATAGATCTCCTAAATCGTTACAGATTGTCTAGTCTCTTTTATGGGGAAACTATTATTCCTGATATTATCATTTATGAGAGCATATTGCCTAGATATTATTTATGGCACCAGAGATAGATTAATTTGTAAAACGATCCAAAATAAAAGGGAAAGATGACTAGTCTACCTTGTCTTTTGCTTTTCCTGCGACATCCTTCGTTGTGTCAACCACTTTGTCTTTGACATCACCTAATTTGTCTGTGATAGTATCTAACACTGAATCTCCATCATCTTCCCTTCTCTGTTCAAAAGTTTTAAGTTCAGAATCATTGGTATTCAATATCAATTGTGCGCCATCATAAGCCTCGACTTTAGATTTAGGTACTAGATAGATATTGTCACTCGCACCATCCTTCTCTATTATGATAGAATCGCCTCTTTCCCCAATTATATTCCCTACAACTTGTCTGTCGGATAGAATTACACCCTTTTTTGATACAATTAGTTCTGAAAAATCTATATTATTCATATTTACTTTGGTTCAAATAACTATAAAAGGACTATATAATGATGCGGTAGCCGGGCTATTTAAATATAATTTTGATTCGTTCAGTTAAGAACCTTGGTCTTTCTAGTTTATTTTATGATGTCAGGAAGAGCAATTGTGACAGGCCCGTCTGTTCTTAAATAAAGATTATATCTAGGTACGCTATTGGCTAATTTACACATGTTGAATGTTTGTCTAACGATGGGATAATAAAAGATAAACAAACTCAAATATTGATATGAAACACTTTAACTAACCTAATATTCAAGTCATATGTGTTACCATATTTATAACTGAAAGCTAATTGATCTTGATTATTGAGAATTCAATGTCAAAATTGGGTATCTTAAATCAAGATCATTATAGGAATAAATTCAGACCATTAAAACAAAATAATGTATACCTATTTGATAAACTTGATACTAACTACCATAGTTAGATAGGGTCGTGTGTGTAATATTAACAATTACTATGTATAAGGTTTAAAAACTACTATATTTATTAAAATTTAATGGATAAAACAATTTTATTCACCATACTTGCAGCATTCACACTCTTGGTGGGAACAACAGGAACCAGCGCTTTTGCTCAAAATGTTACACAGGGTGTTAATGAGACAGGAGAAGGGGCTCAAGTTGCAATGAATGAAACTGGCGAGGCAGCTGGCAATGCTACTGAAGGATTAGGAGTGGCAATGAATGAAACTGGCGAGGCAGCTGGCAATGCTACTGAAGGATTAGGAGTGGCAATGAATGAAACTGGCGAAGCTCTCTCAAATATCAGCGAAAGTGTAACTGAAGGGTTACAAGATATTATGAACGGCTCAAGTAAATAATCCGGTCGTAACTGAGGTAACATTATCTTTTTTATTACTAGTGAAATACAAACGACCTAATCCCTTAATAGCTAGCGTAAGTTCTAATTTTAACTAAGGAAGTTGTAATATAGAAATATCAAAAACTGTCGCTATTTGGTGCACCGTTATAAGACTTGCAATTTGGAC
>QCWC01000092.1 GCA_013114705.1 Candidatus Nitrosocosmicus sp.
CGGTTTGTTTATTGTCTCATTACTATTACCATTCTGAAAGATCATTGAGTTTGGACGTGTGGGGATACGAGTCAAGGTTGAATAGAATCAATTACCAAAGGAAGAATATCTGAGATAAAAATGCAATCTATATCTTAGATACAGACTAATGTTATTTTAATCGTGTTCCACATTAATTGCAAAAGTTAGCAACCATGTCATTGGTAGTGCCACAAATCAATCTAAATTTGTATTTATATTTGTGATATTTATTCTCGTTTAATAATATGACGTCCTAATAAAAATCGTAGTGTATCTTCTAAATCAACATTCATGAAGGGATAACTAACAGAAGACAATTTCTTTGGTAAAATAAGGGAGCTAGATGATACAACATAATCTGCAAATTCTCCAAATACAAGTTTTAGAGTTTTTTTTGATAAGGATATCTGAACCTTATTATCAAGTACGCGTGATAGTATTCTTGTAAATTCTGACATTTTAGTTGGATTTGGAGAAACTACATTAATAGGTCCTTTGATATTGGAATCTTCAATAGAGTAAATAATGCTACCAATAACGTCTTCCATCGATACCCAACTTATGTATTGATTTTCATCTCCTAATTGCAAACCAATCTTTAATACAGCTGGTTTGGCTAGCTTTTGCAATATACCTCCCTTAGGTGTTAAAACCATCCCAAACCGTGTATTTATTACTCTAATTCCAATAGATTTTGCAGATTCAGTAGACTCTTCCCATTTCTGACATACACCTGAAAGAAAATCAGAGCCTGGAGGGGCGTCTTCGGTAAGCACGTCTTTCCCCCGATTTCCGTAAAACCCAGTAGCTGAGGCACAAATGAGAGTTGATGGAGGAGTTTTAAGATTGATTAATGAATCACAAAGTAACCTTGTACTTCCAATACGGCTTTTCACTAGTCTTTGTTTTTTAGAATTTGACCATCGTCCAAAAATATTTTCCCCACTTAGATGAATAACTACATCATATCCCTCCATTTTGTCAATATTTATTTTATTTTGGTCCGGATCCCATATCACTACATTAGGATCGTTATAATTTTGATTAGATGAAGGTCTAGTCATTCTAGTGATTTGGTGCTCTCCAACAATCTTTAAAAAAGGGACAAGTGCAGACCCTATCAGACCAGTAGAACCGGTTATCAGAATCTTCTTGCCTTTGTTCCTTCTTACTAACTTCCATAAATTCATGTCATTTTTTAGGACCCTATGTCTGTAATTGAATAGTTGATACAGATTGTTGTGTATCAGATTATTGACAAATTTGAAACCACCGAAGCCGAGTGGAGGGGAATAATCAATCCTGTCCTCCATTATACAATTATTAAATTCGTCTGGATTAAACGAATGAGTATGAAGCCAATATCGAAATGGACCTTTTATCATTTTATCTTGAAATTGCCTATTTTGTATATAACCTAAATGTTGTGCTATCCATCTTATTCCTAATGGACCTAAATTTATTCTAAGAATGGTAATAGACCCATTTTCTATGTTATTGTTGTTTTTGAGTACCCTCAAGAAACTCCAAGGAGGTATTAGTCTCTCTAATGCTCCTTCTCGTGTATGATATTCAAAAACATCTGCTACATGTGAAGAAATATTTACTCGCTTTAAAAAAACGTCATGCTTAGGCTTTTTGGAAGACAAGTAAGGCATTATTATAGTAATTGATCAATCTACTTATTTACTATAAAATTTTTTAATTGAGTTGGCACTGGTTTATTGGAATATCTATGAGATTGGCATGTATATATCACGAAATAATATCGCTCACTATCCTATCTTCTAACTAATTTTCACCCGGTTTCTTTCATTATTGTACTAATATCCTATCTATCTATAAGAGGTAAAATCTTTGAAAACATTCTTATGATGATTTGTCACACCTCTTTGTCTTTTTTCAAATTCGATGCATCGATATTTAATTATACTCGGTTACGATTAAAGCATATCCGGCATGTAATTTTATGGATCTGTCTAAACTAACGATCATACTGATGGTATGAAGTGTTTTATCGAGAACTTGGATAATACTTTAATTTGTAATATAATTTCTATTAAGTAGTTACTTATATATGAACAAATAAATTCCAAATACTCTATTAGTTATCTAAAATACATCCACATTCGATTGAGGTAAAGTAAATACAAATAGGGGGAATTACTACATCTCGAATCATAGTGTGATTACCATATAGCAGATCGGTGAGTTTTGGTACATACGTGGGGATTAAGTTCTTTGTGTTAGTAGAGTTCTATTACAATTTAAACGATATAATCGAATTAAACAGAAATAAAGATCCAACATGCTAAAATCCATTAAAGGTAATCAGATGCTTGAGAATTGAAACCAATAGATGAGAATGTGGACACAATTAGCATGTGCAGGCATTGGATCTTGGTATTGAGATCTGTTGGCGCATCTCAAGACCTTTATTGGCTTTCGCCAAAGCCTACATCCTTTTGCAGAAGGAGTATACATATATGCGAGTTTATAATAAATTATTTTCTAAAGCGGAATTTTTTACCTGTGTTTTTGTAATTTTATTTTTATCCGATAGTATTGATGACAATTTAAAGACATGATTTGATAATTTCATTTGTACAGAAAGTATAATCTCATAACAACAATTGAAGAATAAAAATTATTTGCTATTAATGGATCGCCCATTTTAGATCATCGAGTATTAATTTTTTAATGCAATTGTTGTCGATAACCTCTTCCTTACATTCATTGCTTTTCATTGTATTGCAATCCTTGTCTGACTCATTACAGATATGTTTTTTGATCCTATCAAAATACTGGTATCCTTATCTTATGGTAACTGTGGCAAGACTCATAAGAGACCCAATCACAAAAGCAGTAATAAAAAATTCTGCCATTGTTTGGAAGACGGCTGTGAATTACTAAATCCCTAGGTCTTATTTTTATTCATATATTTAGTAGAATAGAAAAATTATACCAGATTTGTTAGCTAGGTACATATCCTAATTTTTAACTGTTCTAGAATTAAATTGAAAAGTTGGAAAATAATAATAATAATGCTATAGTGCTACTCCGTCGGATAGCATTTAAGATTTTGATATAATCTATTATTAATGATTTTTCAGATATTCATTAAAGGAAATAATAGACGATAAATGCGAGTAGGGATGGAGAGTGATTATTATCGCTATCGCTATGGGTGTAGAACAGATGTTCGTCGACGAATGTTTTGATTTTACCCGCTAAAATGTTTTAATATTACAAGAATCACTTTATTCATCTTGAAAGTCGGTATATCACTACCACAAGCTGGTTCACAGGCAACAAAAGAAAATATGCTACATATGGTACAAGCTGCAGAAAGCGAAGGTTTTGATTCGATATGGACATTTGAAAGACTTCTTTGGCCGATTAACCCTCAAACTCCTTACCCTGCAACTCCAGACGGAAGTCTCCCTCAAGAGTATCAGATAATGCTTGATCCTTTAGAAACACTCTCATTTTTAGCTGCAAATACCAATAAAATTTCCTTAGGTACATCGGTATTAGACATGCTATTTCATAATCCTGTAATTTTAGCAAGAAGACTTGCTACGCTGGATGTGTTTTCTGAAGGTAGAGTCATTTCTGGATTCGGAATAGGCTGGTCCAAAGATGAATATCAGGCTTCTAATATTCCATTTAATAATAAGGGAAAAAGAGCCGATGAATACGTCAAGATGCTAAAAAGGATATGGATGGATGAAGATGTTGAATTTAAAGGGCAGTATTATAATATACCCAAATCAAAGATTGGACCGAAACCGGTACAAAAGCCACATGTTCCCATCTATATTGGCGGTTTTAGCCCCAATGCAATAAGAAGAATAGTTGAAAATGATTTAAATGGCTGGCTTGGCATTATTGGTGGTATTGCACCATTTGGTTATGTTCAAAGTGTTGTGAATAATTTTAGAAATGAAATAAATAAGACTAACAAAGATTCTGCTAATTTTAAAGTTATTCTCCTAGCTTATCCATACCCTAAAGATAGTGCTGTTAATTCTGATGATAGTGCTGATAGACCTACTTTAACAGGAACAATTGATGAAATTGGTGACGATATAAGGCAAATAAAAGACTTGGATGTGGATCAGATAATATTTGCTTACAACTTTTCACCTATTGGCAAAGATATTGATAAAATGATTGACCTTACAAAGCAATTTTCAAAATTTGCTAGATAGGTAAACTTGATCAAAAGAAAAAATCATTCATTCTTCCAAAATATTATTTTTTGTGGTTTAACTATTATACAATGATGACCAATTCCTACTTTTTGGTATTGAGTATATTTTTGATAAAGGAATTTATGCCCTTGTTTTAATATAGGAATTTTATTGTTATCATTATCACATTCACAGCATTCGCCGTTTTCTTCTACATCTTTTTCTCCAATTAGATATGCTTTACCTTGAATCATTACAGAAACTAATTTGCTCCAATCCTCATTATATTCATCTATTAGTAATGCAACATTGGGGCAATGTTGAATGTTTATAACTCTTTTTAGTTTTTCAACAGGTCCTTTTTTTCTTTTTTCGTCTAAAGGTATAAAATAATGGCGGCCATCAAATGCAAAAACGACAGGTACTATATGAGGTATCTTTTTCTCATAATCAATTGTTGAAAGTCTGGCAACTCTTGCTCTATTTATTATTTCTCGAATAACAACATTGTTTGATTGCATAAGTTATCATTCAACTTCATTATTGCCGTATTTCTATTTATATATGGGTTTGGATCAGAAGAAAGGCAGTTAATGATTTATTCCATAAAAAAAACAATGAGTAATAACTTGAAGGATTTTATCTCAAATTTAGCTGTAGTATTATACTTAAGCCCAAAGTAAAGAACATTCAATAAATAATAAAAGTTGACTCCTGCACTCAGTTCTTCCTCATTATACTCTATTCTTATTACTTCAGTCTATACTACTAGGATCGCAGTAAATTCGATGATAACAATGTATCATTCTTATTGTGAAATGATAAAAAGTTCCAAGTGGCAATAGGATTTGATGAAATATTAATTATAATTATTGATCTTGTATTATATTGACAAGTTAAAAAAAGGCGGGGATTTTGGACTTAACTTTGGGCTGCTGCGTTGCTACCACTGTTTGTTTGGCTTTGAACGTTTACGTTGTTGCCAGAGCCGATTGTGTCTCCACCGGATACTACCTGGCTGTTTTGTTCGCTTGATTGTGATTGGCTGATGCTTTGTTCTGCGGAGTTGCCACCTTTTCCATCTCCACCTTGTTGTGCTAATGCGTTGTTACCAGAGTTTTCTTGATTCTGAACGTTGATGTTGTTGCCAGAGCCGAATGTGTCTCCACCAGATACTACCTGGCTGTTTTGTTCGCTTGATTGTGATTGGCTGATGCTTTGTTCTGCAGAGTTGCCGCTTCCTTTTCCATCTCCACCTTGTTGTGCTAATGCGTTGTTTCCTGTGTTCTTTTGGTTTTGGAAGCTAAGGTTATTGCATGACACAAATGTCCCACTTCCAGATACACACAAGGCATTATGTACCGAGGCTTGTGACTGCTCTATTGCTTGCTGAGCTACATTACCTTTCTTCTTTTTGGTTGCAAAGGCGTCATCCATAGCCATTATTGGGCTGGTGATTAAAGCCAAAGCGACCACTATTGCGATTGATGCGACAAAGAGTTTATTTTTGTTTTTGTTGTGAATGTTTTTTGTTTTATTCATATATTTGATATTTTAGAAAAAATATATGGCATTTGCTAACTACTTGCAATACTCTAATATTCTAGCACTTTTAGAATTAAATTGGAAAGAATGAAAGCAACAGCACAAAAATGCTATGGTGCTCCGCCGTGGGGATACTGTTCAAGATTGAATAGAATCTCTTGTCATGTAAATTAGTGAAAATTATGAAAAGTTGTCATTGAATAAAAGAATCCGGAAGTCTCTACCACTTTTTCTTAGTTCTTCATTTTTCTTTCATGTTGACAAATATATTCGCAATCTGGATTTGCAGGACAATAATCAAAACTCCCATATGGATTGAAACTACTTGTACCTCCAGTTTCTCCAATTGGTGGAGGAGGCACTTCTCCAGACTGAATTGAATTTCCAGCTGCGGTTACTTTATCATTAATACCTTGGTGTTCGTAAGGATATTGTTGTTGCAATGAACAATATGAACCAATTGAAGAAGATGAAAATATTATACATAAAGAAGGTTTTGCAGTCCGAGATTGTATCCATCATTATAACCAGAAGCATCTGCCATCTGTTCCCTATAGTTCATAGTATATGCTGATCCTCTCTAAGTTATTAGTAACATTATTTATTCATTGAAATCGAGTGAATACTGGAAATACTATCTAGGATATCTATACGTAATTATTCTCACTTTCATATCCGTGACCAGTCCTTTTAGTATAGTATTCCAATTTTTCTATTTCTTGATTTCTTCCTACTATCGATGACTGTCTTTTTATTTCATCTTGAAGGTCTTCTAAAAGATGTTCGGCACTCATTTTGGACTTTTCTAGATTAGCAATTTTAGAATTAAGAGCATCTATTTTATCGATAAGATAGTTTAATTCTTTTCTTTTTTTTCGAACAGCCAAAATAATCAAAGGAAGTTCATTTATGTATCTTAATGCCTGAATTATAACTTCGTTCGATATCCCCAATTCCCTTATCCTTTTATACAGTTTCAGAAAAGAAAGAAGATCTTTCTTTATTTCATTTTCATAGAAATAATAAAGTTGGTATAGTCCCAGTAGTTTCCAATAATCCTTATATAATCTCTCTACTTCCTCTGTTGCCATATCTAATTTTATCTTAACTTCGGTTGGTGTTTTTCCTTCAGAGAAAAGCTGTATTGCTTTGGTTTCATCAGAATTGATTGAATACCCTTTTAAGTTCTTCTTTGCTTGTCGCTCACTATATTTTCTTATAACATCACAAATATAACTAAACGACTTATGAACAATTTTTGCGATCTCCCTTACTGTTTTATCTTCTAGGTATAGTTGTATAATTTTTTCATTTATTTCTATTTCATTTAAGATCAAATCATAATCATATGTTGTAGCAGTTGCCTTATAAAGATATTAATTCTGACCTAGTTTTTTTGTATTGAAACGTTTTTCACTGTTACTTATCACAATTCAAGTGTTATTTCATATTTTACCTGTTACTTTTGTTGGATTTGTTGTACTAGTGTGACTCTATAAAAAAGTCGATATCATCTCGATGGTTTAGGCAGATAATTCAGCTTTTTCAATATCACTAGTATTAAATATTTTAAGCAGAATTTTTGTTTTGCCTTGTATTACATCAAGTCAATCGTATTAATTAATAAGGATCTACTATAGTCTATTTTTAGAACTCATCAAAATTTTTTTTAAAATGAATCCTTAAATTTCAAATTATCGCGGGCCCGTGGGGACGCGTGCTGATATCGGTATTTTAAATAGGATTCTACAGATACTCTATCATCAGGAACCGATTAAAGGTTGTTCTAGATTAACTGATATAATAATCCTTTCAAATAATAAGTGCTTTGAGCACATATCGACAACAGATCGCTAAGATTTTCCTAATAGTTACATGTTGGTAAGAAATTCAAGTCATCGATAT
This sequence comes from Candidatus Nitrosocosmicus sp., assembly GCA_013114705.1. GTDB lineage: Archaea > Thermoproteota > Nitrososphaeria > Nitrososphaerales > Nitrososphaeraceae > Nitrosocosmicus. The sequence continues at coordinate 7,668 of QCWC01000092.1, forward strand.
CAACGATCTCATCATCAGAGATAAAGAACTCATTGTCTTTGATTGATCCCTTAACCTACTTTTAGCTTATTTCCATTCTTATTCACATAAAAGAAGAATCTTTCTGAAAGTATCAAACGTGTGATAATGAATGCTGAATGAATGTCTTGGTTCTTAAATCCCAATTGTGTAATGATTCCATTATTGTCCTTCACAACACAACTTGCTTCATATTCATTCATGGCTTTTCAAATACAATTGGATAAATAGGAAGTTATTTTTATTTAATTTTTTCCATTACCACATTCTAATTACAACCAAAATGTCATAGTATTCAGGACCCAGACCGTAATTTGACTACTGAGACCAGCAATAACACACCTATTCCATCCTATCTATTTCACATATAGTATTAATCCACATATTTGGATTTTTACAAATATGGTTTTGAACGAAGGTAATTGTTATTAGAAGACATATAAGTCAATACTAATATCCTAATGTTAGGAAAAATGAATTTCTTTTCCAAAAATAGGCAAGACTAG
>QCWC01000093.1 GCA_013114705.1 Candidatus Nitrosocosmicus sp.
TACAATCGATGAACTATCCCATTAGTATAATTCCTGCACCCCTTTTACCTTTCCAAGTTACATGTGGTCTACATCGTTGAAAAAGAACATTCTAAAGAAAAATATAAGGTTTAAAACTGCCACTTATTTTAAGAGTCTACTGCTCGTGCCACAAATGATGGCGAGCATCTTGAAAGTATGAGACTAAGTTTACATTTTTTTACAATCAGAATTTAACTCTTTTAAGAATGCATAAATCACAGAGTAATCCATCTCTTTTCTATTGTCTTGCTTATTTGCCGCTCTAAATAGTTGTTGAGACATACTAGTCATTGGTAATACCAAACCAAGATTATGAGAAATTTCCATGACCAAATCGATATCTTTCAACATGTTCTTTAGATAAAATGATGGAGTATAGTCATTGCTTACCATCATATGGCCCTTACGTTCGCTTATTCCTGTCTTAAGCTTTGTAAGATTGAGTATCTTTAGATATAAGTTGGGGTCAATTCCACTGTGATTGGCTAAAAGTAAACCTTCAGACAAGGCAAGAGTTATTATAGCTATATTCAGATTGAGTGCCAATTTTATGCTATTTGATAATCCATTATTTGTTCCCAAGTAGAATATGTGTTTAGAAAAATATGCTAATATAGGGTAAGCTTTCTCATACGAGTCTTTATTTCCTGATACCAAAGATATTAATTCTCCATTTCTTGCATCAGTTGGCCCCCCCATTACGGGGACGCTTAGGAAGGTAGTTTTATCTTGTTTATTTATCAGATCCGAACAATCAGCAGATTGTTTGGGAGTAACCGTGGTACAATCAATAATAATTACTTGTTTGTTACTGCTATTTACAACTCCGTGTTTGCCAAATAATACTTCTCTCAAAGATTCATAATTGGTAACACAAGTTATAATGAAATCCGAGTGATCGGTTAAGGAACAAGGATTATCGAATAACCTTGCCCCTTTTTTCTCTAATCTATTAAGTTTCATTTTATTTCTCCCATAGATATTCACTTTGACATTATGTGTTAGTAATCGTTCTACAATACCGCTACCTAACATTCCCACACCTATCACACCAATAGAATAAACGCTACCCGGTGACACTATTTTTCAACTTGGTCAAGCAGTTTTAAATGTATGTTTGTCATACTGCTTCAACCATGAAGAATAAATAGAAAGTCCATATTTAAATTACTAGTAGTAAATGACTTTTACTTTATTGATTGGAAATAACTTTATCTCTAACGGTCCAAAAAGGATTAGATATAATGACAAAATTTTATTCAGTTTAGAGCAGCACCAGGATACAAATATTCCAAATATTTCAGTTAATGTATTGGATCAAAGTAACAATCAAATAGTGAAAGTTGAAAAAAACGAACTTAAAGAATGCAGCCCAGAATTAATAATAAAAAAATCGGATCCAGAGCATTTACTTATTGTTGACAAAGCTGGTGAAATAATTTTTGAATCGAGGATTCTTGATAGCAAGACTATTTTGGTAAGTGGAATTTTTTACATTGATAACTCTAGGCTAACAATTACACAAAATTATATAATTCTACCAACTGAGAAATGGATAATGCATGACAAGGTAAATTCAAACAATAGAGATATTGTAATCACCAACGAGGGTATAGCTTCCACATCATAAGAAAAAGACAGGTTGCATTATTCCTACCCCCGCTTTTCTTTATCTACCACCCAGCTCCCAGATCGTTTCTTTAGTATCAGTGTTCCTACAAATTTCCCGCTACTGTACACCTTACAATATTCTTGACTCATTCCAAAGAAAGATTCGACTATATTGCCTTTTTTATGAAATCCTGCCTCAACTACCTTGATGTTCAGTTTTGAACTGACTTTCTTTATCACATTTCTCGCAATGCTCCAATCACCATGCCATTCGACTAAATCGAAGCTCCCAAAATTTAATGTTTCAAGTTGATTAGTTGTGACAGAAATTTTGAAGGATTTATTGTTCTTGACAGTATACTCATTTATCCATTTTAAAGCTACGTCACATTTCCCTTTTTCAATGCCAAAATTATTTGCACTGGCCAAGAAATATCAAATTAGTATTACAAGTGTCTCTATAAATGCCTATGATAAAAAGGTCAACTAAGGTAGATTATTGAATCCTCGCAAGCACATCCTGATAATTTGTTAGCGGCACTATCTTAACTGTATTGAAAGTAGAAATTCCCGATTCGATGCAAAGTTGTTCGATATCATGAGCACTATTCGCCTTCACCAATATGATCCACTCATGCTCTAATACAGACATGTAAAATCCAGCAATTTCGCTGATACCGTATTTGCCTGAATTAGACTGCATTTTATTGTAGATTTCTTTAAAAACATCCTTGCTTTCAGAATTATTAAGTGGACAAGATTCTGGACTATGTATTGCAAAAATACCAAAGAGCCTGTATGAACTCATCAAAGTCTTTATAATGTATCCTGTATATATATTGAAAATATTCAAGTTTTGTACATACAGTCCTGATTCGCAAGCAAATGATATTGAATGAATTTCTACATCTGTTCGAAATTTTGACACTTATTTGACAAAAAATATGCTAAAATAGAAATGACAAGAACAATTATAGATATATACGAGGTTATTTAACTTAAAAGAAGGCATTTTTGTAAAAAAATTGAACATTGAAGCAAGGTATAAAAAAACATTAAAGTATCTAATTATTTCTATAGTTACAAGTATTCTAGTTTTAGATTTAGGGATATTATTCATTTCTGATGTACACTTACAGCATGGAGTAGCAATACTCTCACTAAACATCGTAGCAATTATTGCAACTACCTTTGGTATCATAGCGGTGTCAAGACACGGCCTTGGTGGTAGTCATGGAAAATCATACTTATTTTTGACGATTGGGATTGTTTTTTGGTTTGTAGCAGATTTAGGAATTATGTATTCATATTTTGTTTTAAAAGTAGATGAATTCAAACAGATATCAATACTGGATGCATTCTGGCTTTTAGGATATGTTTTCCTTACACTTCATTTGCTATCAATCATTAAAACTATCAAGATCAGGAATCACACTATTACAATAACTATCTTATTAGGAGTTGTAGTTGGATTTATCGTTGTTAATCTTGTTAGTTTATTACCCTTTTCGGACTTTTCTCCAACTAATGACTTGGATCAAATCTTAAAAAAAGATTATGAATTCCAAGATGTAGTTATTACAGTTTTGTACCCCATCCTAGATTTGTGTTTAATTGTTCCTTCTATTACAATTTTGTTAAATATTTACAGAGAGTATCAACATGCGATACCTTGGATATTGGCATCAATCTCATTGCTAGTAAATGCCTTTGCAGATAACGGATATACAATTCAATTTATAGATGGTAAGCCATCAGCAATGCCATGGGATCTTTTCTATATTGCAGATTTCATAATTATGTCCGGGGCTCTTTATTGGTATAATAAATACCATATTTCAGAACACATTTTGAAAAGGAAAAATGAAAGGAAATGAAAATCTGGGTTTGTCACTTTAACATAGATTTAATTCTTATTAGGTTTCATTATCTGAATTACCTTCAGCATCGGTTTCTTCCTCTTCTTCCTCTATCTCATCAAAGTCAAGGTCTTTCAAGTCGTCAGCCCCTGTTTGTTCAGCATCGGTTTCTTCCGCTATCTCACTTTCGTCATCCTGTAACTCATGGGTTTCATCCTTGATTTCATCGCGCTCTGCCTCCTTATTGCTCATATTACCGAAACTTGTTAGCACATATGATATAAAAAAATATTGATTGGTCAAGAGAATTATATCTAATCAACATATCGATTCAGGGATGCTGATTGTGCAGGTATTATTGAAAATAAGATTTAAGGTTTCATTAGTCGCTTTTCCATCGCCAAGATTGATCTCCACACCAAAATTTCTCGTAAACATGTTTGCATTAATAGTAATATTATTACTATTTGTATCTAAAAATATACCATTCAAACTACTTGATATAAGGTTATTGTCCACTATGTCATTATAAGAACCAAAAAGCGAAATACCCATTATATCATTTGAATCAAATGAGTTGGTAGAAATAAATGAACTATTAACATTATAAAATTTTATTCCGACAGTATTTGTATACAAATAATTGTTAGTAATAGAAATTTCCGACGAATTTATAACCATTACAGAGACTTTGTTTCCTGTAAAATTCATATTCGATATATTCACATTTTTGGAGTTATTTATGAAAACTCCCGTATCAAAATGACCTACACTACCGTCACCTCGCAGTGTGATATTTGAACTACCCGATATCAAAATTCCGGTATATGGATTCAAGTATCCTGAACCTAGAAGAGATGAAGAATTAAAATCGACTCTAATGTTACTGCTATTAATAATAATACCATTCACAAAATCACAATTAATAGAATTATTGAGGATGAAGTTGCCTAGAACGCTCTTGTTACATAGTATGGGGTCTGTCTCCTCAATGCTCAGCTGCGAAGATCCAAACACGGGGTTGGATATAGTCAAGAAAAACACTAAGGAAACTATGCCAATATAACTATAGAAATGATTTGTGAGCAATAGCACAGATCATAATAACTAACTAAAATATTTATTCAGGTTTTTTTTGGGAAGCTACTGCTTACCAATTTAAGTCGAAATCTCCTTAAAGAATAATCGACCTTCTCTTTTATTTCGATAGTTTAACTGGATTAAATTACTATACACCCAAGAGTAACTGAGCTCAACCCTTCTTTTTTCTTTGCTTAGTGATTAGTATTAATGAGTTACAAGAAGCAGATTTTCATAAAATGTATGGTCCGTTTCTTCTAAGCCACGATATTTTTGTCCTGTAATCTTGCATATTTTCAGCGACCAATTTCCAAAACCGAGGTGAATGATTATGTTCTATTAGATGACTCAACTCATGTAAAACTACATAATCTATTATTTCCAATGGTGCTTTCAATAAATGGATATTGAGGTTTATTATATTATTATATGTAGCACTACCCCAGCGACTCTTTAGATTTTTTATTACTATCTTTTTTGGTCTGACTTTTAAAATTTTAGAGTATTTTGAAATGAGAGGTTCAAATATGGTCATCGCACCATCAAACAACCACTGCTCATAGTACCGTTTGATATTCTTTTTTTTGGTATAAATGATAAATTGATCATCAGAAAATTGAAATGAATGATAATTGCTATAGACTATTTTCAATGGATAGTTTTTGCCTAAATAAGGTAAAGTGGAATTGTTACTATATGTTGGCACTTTAATTGTTATGTTAGGGTCATTTTGTTCATTTACTTTTTTTTGAATCCAAGTTGCTTTTTTTGTTGCTAAAGACTCTATGCTATGAATGGTTGTAGACATAGGCACCTTTATGCAAATAACTCCATTGACTATCGAAATTTCGCTAGTTTTTTTTCTTCTTTTGGACCTAACTATCTGAAATTCCAGTATGCTGTTGTTATGGATTATTTGATGCGTGGAGCTTGATAAGTATGGAGATGATGAAGAAATTTCAGCCATGGAATACAGATCAAACTGTGGATCATCTTATTATAAATTTGGATAAGAAGTATATATAGGAGGAAAAAATGCGGTAATAACAAACTTTCAGTTTTAATCACAATTAGCAATCAAACATCGAGTTGTGTAGTTAGATGTGCATCATCATTAATTCGCTCTATATACACAGAATCAAGTGACCTACATTTCAAGCATTAGGTTGGCGAAAAAAATATCTAGACGAAATCCAAAATCGATTTTTGGGCCTCTCTCGTAGTAACTTCTATGCGTGATAAATTCGAAACTTTTATTCCCAATTTCCTAATATAACTTGGATAAATTCTTCTTGCAGTAGGCGTATTATTTATGGGGTCAAAATAATTCTCAAATCCAAATCGGTCCAACAGCATCTCGATGACCGAGCTTATACTATCTTTTGTCCTTTGATATGCCGAAAAGGTGAATTCTCTGGTCTCTATCGAAAAGTTAGTTTGAACCAACTTGATTCCAACCGTTCTAAACTCATAACCTTTTATTGCAATCCTTTTGTAAATATCATCCGTAAGACTATGGAGAAAAATCTTCAGAATTTCGTCTCTATCATTGATTGGTTCTAGAAGAGTTTCTTCACTGCTTATAGATAAATTATCACCTCTTGGAATAACCGGTTCGCTTTCCCTGCCGTTGGCGATTTGCCACATCCAGAGGCCATGTTTCTTGCCAAATTTTTCCAAAAGTTTTTGAACATCCGTTTTTGATAATTCGCCTATAGTATTGATACCCATAGCTTTCAATGTTTTGGTAGTTTTGATTCCAATACCTGAAATTTGGTCGACTGCCAACTTTGATAAAAATGGCATTATATTTTGAGGATGAACTATAGTAAGTCCATCAGGCTTTTGAAAATCTGAAGCAATTTTTGCAATTGACTTGTTGTTCGCCACCCCTATGGAACAGATCAATCCATTACACTGTTCAAGTATTGAACTTTTGATTTTTAGCGCATATTCTTCCACGTCAGATTTAGTGATGGATTCAGTTACTGGATGAGAGGTATCCTCAGAAACTGGTTGTTGTGGAGACGACTCGAGTTTGTGAGAATGCGAGTTTGCATGTTCGGGCTTAGATAACGAAGGTATTACTGTAATAGAAGACACATCCATTTTACCTATATTTTCACGGGACAAAGTATCATCAAACTCATCAAAGCGATTATGTAAAAATTTTCTTTGTCTATACAGCATTAATTTCTTGGTACAGTCAACGAAAGCCTCATCAATACTCGTCTGTTCTAATACATCAGCATATTCTTCCAATAGCCTCATCACCTGATGAGAAACAGAACTGTAATATTCCTTATCTACAGGTTTTAGTAGTAAGTCAGGACAAAGTTCTTTGGCTCTTGACAAAGACATCGCAGACCGTACTCCGTACTTTCGTGCTTCATACGAACAGGAAGCAACGGCACCTCTAGTTATTAATCCACCCTCCTTTTCCGGAGTCATTATTACCGCATGTGCTTTACCCTTCAACGATGCGTCTCTCAATTCTTCGCATGCAGGGAAAAAGGCATTCATATCTATGTGCATAATGACCCTGCCTGGCCAGATAGAAGAGACAGGTAGTTCTTGTCGTACAATTTTAACATTCCCAGAAGGATTTTTTTCTGTTAAAGCCAGTTTTTGAATTAGCTGGGCAATAGGTGGGCTTTTTGCAACTATAATAGAACAGTCTAGCACATCCAAAGAATAACTTTGGAATTGTTTATTTCCATCAGTTGCTTTCTGTCTTAACAGGTCTAGGTATTTGGTTGCTGTTTGTCTGTTGATGTAAGAATTCCCCAGATTAAGGAAAACAAAATTAGTTGTGATTGCTGGATAATAGTATTGATTTGTGGTATTGGACCAAACAAAAGATGATTCATATCTTTTCAAAAGATTGTAGGTTAAATCCTGATACCATGAGCTTTGTTTATCGAAATCGATAGCGGTTGAAAACCCATGATACTTACATATTGTTAACGTATTCTCTAACCATTTACGACCGATATTTTGAAGCGAAATATGAGAGGGCGGAGACAAAACGATAACAAGAATTTTTTCCCTGATGGGGTGTAATTTATCTAAAAACTTTCCAAGAATATCATAATGTTCTTGCGAAGTTGAGGGGATGTCATAACCAGAAGTCGATAAATTTGCCGATTTGTTGATAATATCCTGAGGCACTCGTACTGAAAAACGAAAATTATCTGGAGTATCACTCGACCATTTATTGAAAGTAGACGAACTTGGTAATGTATTACTCTTTCCGAGACCCAGGTGAACAAAATTGAAAATATTTGAATAGTAGGAAAGATAGTGCGAAGGCTCCAATCCATCAGGATAGAAATTTTTTTCCCATGTTTGATTTTTCCATCCAATGCAACCTACATAATACTTCATTGATTCTCCTTCCTCTTTTATTATCCATTCAGATTAGTTAAAATTATTTAATCAAAGTTTCTATTTCTCAAATTGAGCAATACCATACAAGTTAGGTAAAATCAAAATTCTCCGGTGTATTAGATAATCTGAACCATCTAACCAGGAGTAATGTATTTAATAATTTCTTAACGAGTGATTATAACTAGTAGAATTATCTAATATTATTTTG
>QCWC01000094.1 GCA_013114705.1 Candidatus Nitrosocosmicus sp.
GTTTACAGCTGGGACTACCCGGGTATCTAATCCGGTTTGCTCCCCCAGCTTTCATCCCTCACCGTCGAGCGCGTTCTGGCAAGCCGCCTTCGCCACTGGTGGTCTTCAATGGATCAACGGATTTTACCCCTACCCATCGAGTACCGCTTGCCTCTCCCGCCTCCTAGCTCTATAGTATCTTCCGCAGCCCATCTGTTAAGCAGGTGGATTTAACGGAAGACTTGTAGAACCGGCTACGGATGCTTTAGGCCCAATAAACGTCCCGACCACTCGGGGTGCTGGTATTACCGCGGCGGCTGACACCAGACTTGCCCACCCCTTATTCTGCACCATTTTTAGAGGTGCCAAAAGATCTCCTTAACGGAAATCACTCAGAGTAACCCTGTCAAGCTTTCGCCTATTGCAGAGGTTTCGCGCCTGCTGCGCCCCATAGGGCCTGGGCCCTTGTCTCAGTGCCCATCTCCGGGCTCCTCCTCTCAGAGCCCGTACCGGTTACAGGTTTGGTGGGCCATTACCTCACCAACAGCCTGATCGGCCGCAGTCCAATCCAGGGGCCATATAGGTTTAAGTCATTACCCATTCCAGAAGTGATGACCTATCGCGGTTTATCCTCAGTTTCCCGAGGTTATCCACGTCCCCTGGGCATGTTGACTACGTGTTACTGAGCCGTATGCCACATATTGCTATGTCGACTCGCATGGCTTAGTCCCACTCTGATAGCAGTCGGGTCCGGCAGGATCAACCGGAGTCAATGACAATAATTTAGTGATAAATTATTGCCTTTTATCCGTTGAATCACTACTTTGTTTGTTTGTTATCTATGTAATTGATATAACTACTAAGAAAATATCAATTAATAGATAACAGTCTTTGACTAGCAGCAGAAGACTCGTACATGTGTGTACATATATTTGTCTGTGCCACTAGTCTAGGACATTTATTGAGTTTCTTTCTTGACGACATTGCTCTGTTATTACTTCTAACAGAAACAAAATCAAGAAAGAGTAAAAGAGTACGATCGAAAAACTAGATTAAAGAATCTATATTGTGTTGATTATTCATTCTATTGGATCATCTTTAATGCAATCACAAGAGATAGCATCTCATCAAATGACTAGATTGTTATTCATCGAATCGTTTTATTATTATCATCTATCTGATCATTCCAATGTCAGATTCAATCTATCAGGTCAGCACTGATGTGTTGATTGAATGATTGAACCTCCCTTATTGAAATCTTTATACAATTAGATTTATCCATTCACAGCCACACTCTGGCCATGTTCCTATATCTAAATCGTTATCATTTCTTGATTATTGTCAAGAGCGCACCTGGAGGTCTGTAAATCACATTATGGCATTAGCCAACTTCATTACCGACGCCGCCTTTTGTCTTGGATGCGTTCATAACCATTTAGATAAATGATAATATTAACTTTAGGATTCTGGATTAAAAAAGTTATCAACTATAAGTTTTGGCAAAAGTTGCCACATCTAAATATTGGATTTCAAATTAACTCTCGAGTAACTTGAATCTCTACTTCCATACATACTGAATTAAATTCATTAAATGAATCTAGACCAGGGATCGAAAACAGCTATTTCAACTTTATCTCGCGAAATAACTTTGAGCACAATTCGAAAAAAGATAGAATTTAATTCTTGAGCTGCCGATTGAAATATGGGGCTGTAGGAATAAAGATTGTCGACTTTGTCATCTGGAAAAATTGGAAATGAATACTATTCAAAAAAAATTCCCGAGAATACACCCTGTTTACTACTTTCCTCTTTCTATATTGGAGAGAAAAAATCTGTATTTTTGAAATTCTATAATCCATCTGACTCTCAAGTTTATTTTTGGAGTGAATATTTTTTCAATAATGATTCCATTCAGAAACATCAACCATATTGTTACGTGAAAAAAGAATTTGCGTCAGAAGCAAATAAAGTGGTTGATGAGGATAAATCCAGATACTCTATACAGGAGGTAAAAAAACTAGATGATATTTTAGATCAGGAGATTGGAATTTTAAAAATATTAGCTCCCGATCCACTGGCAATCGGCGGAACCGATAATAGCTTTAGAGAAAAGGTGACCTCTTGGGAGGCAGACATAAAATATCATGAGAGTTATCTATATGATGAAGGCCTAATACCAGGAGCTTATTATAAGAGAATTGGAAATAGTTTAATATTTCATGAATTTTCGATCCCAAAAGGGGTTGATCAATATCTAAATACCTTGTTTACTTCGAATAATCTTCAAAATAACTTTAGTAATAATGAATATGACAAGTTTCTACTAAGATGGTCGCGCTTACTAAACCAGCCTATACCTTACTTAAAAAGACTGGCATTGGATATTGAAGTAGATTCCGAGGAAGGCCGAATGCCGACTGCCAGAGAACATGACCGAATAATAACTGCAGTCGGTTTGTCAGGTTCAGATGGCCTTAAAAAAGTTTTTGTTCTCAAACGAGGATTTGAATCATCAATCGACTCTTTGGATGAGAGTATAGAACTTTGTGAAACAGAAAAGGAAATGCTACTAAAAGTATTCCAATTACTAAGGGATTACCCAATTGTGTTGACTTATAACGGCGACGATTTTGATCTGCCTTACCTTTACGCCAGATCACAAGATCCAAGAATTGATCCTATAAGCGGGATTCCAATAGAAAAAGATTTAGTTCCAATAGTAATCAAGAGAGAGTCGTTCATCAAACGAGGAATTCAAGCAGATCCTGTTACACTTCAAAACGGAATTCATATTGATTTATTCAGGACATTCCAGAATAGATCGGTTCAGAATTATGCATTTAGTCACAAGTATTCTGAATTTACCCTTAGAGCTATTTCTGAAGCGCTTTTAGAAGACACAAAAATTGAATTTGAAGGTAGTATTAGTGATTTATCAATTCAGAAGTTAGCTGAATACTGTCTGAAGGACGCTGATTTGACCTTCCGGCTAAGCTCATTTAATGACAATTTATTGATGAAATTGATCATTATTATCGCTAGGATATCCCGAATGTCGATAGAGGATATCACCAGGTTTGGAGTAAATCAATGGATCCGATCGATGATGTTTTTTGAGCACAGGCAACAGAATATTATTATTCCGCGAAGGGATGAATTACTACAAAAGGGTACTTCTTCTACAACTGCAATTATTAAGGAAAAGAAGTATAGAGGTGGGTTGGTTGTCGAACCTGAATTAGGAATTCATTTTAACGTAGTCGTCGTCGATTTCGCTAGTCTCTACCCGAGTATTATTAAGGTACATAATCTATCTTACGAAACGGTTAACTGTCCACATGAAAGTTGTAGGGATGACCAGCTTAATCACATTGAGGGAACGTCGCATTGGATTTGTCGAAAGAAAAGAGGTATGACTTCCATACTCATAGGTACTCTACGTGATCTAAGGGTCAATTATTACAAGAACTTGTCAAAAGATAATACCCTAACTAAGGATGACAAGCAGTTGTATGGTGTAATTAGCCAAGCAATCAAAGTGATTTTGAACGCTACTTATGGAGTTATGGGTGCCGAAATATTTCCTCTCTACTGTCTGCCGGTAGCTGAAGCAACTGCTGCAATCGGAAGAACAACTACCATGAGAACAATTAAAAAATGCAACGAAGATAATGTTAAGGTTATATATGGTGACACTGATTCCTTGTTTCTCAAAAACCCTACTAACGAAAGACTGAATTCAATTTCAAATTGGGCAAAACAGGAATTAGGTGTAGACCTAGAAATAGACAAGCGCTATAGATATGTCGTTTTTAGTTCACTAAAGAAGAATTATCTGGGAGTACTTGAGGATGGAACTGTTGACGTTAAAGGATTAACCGGTAAGAAATCGCACACACCTCCTTTTATTAGAAAAGCATTTTATGAAATATTAAATATCTTAAAGGAAGTCTTTTCAGAAAAGGATTTTGCAAACGCAAAGACAAAGATCAAAAAAGTAGTACAAACCTTGGCGGAAGATCTAGAAAAAAGGAACATCCCCCTCGAGGAGTTAAGTTTCAACGTCATGATAAACAAGTCGCCAGAAAAATATGGGATCAAATCAGCTAGTACAGGAAATCGTACAATTTCATTGGATGGGAAGGCCTCGGATCATAACAACATAAAAGGCATACCTCAGCACATTAAAGCAGCAAAGCAGTTAGTAGAGTTAGGAAAGGAACTGAAGGCGGGTGATATTATTTCCTATGTCAAAACTAGAACATTGGATGGAGTCAAACCTGTATCTTTAGTGAATAAGTCAGAGGTCGATAACGAAAAATATTTGGAAACAATGGAGGCGACCTTTGACCAGGTACTCTCTTCTTTGAACTTGAATTTCAAATCGATCATCGGAAAACCAAGGCAATCGAACTTAGATGAGCTATTTTGGAACTAAAAAAATGAGAATTGTATTAATCACTGAGATGAGGTGGGACTCAAATTGGATTCATTAGAAAACCTCGAAAATTATTTTACTAAACCTGAAAATACCTCTGCTGGCTGTAACTTTTGTGATATACCGATCCCAGTTACGTTTGATATGGCAAATGTAATAATCCTTGGTGCTCCTATTGATATCACAACCACATTTGGAAAGACCACTTCTCTTGGTCCTCATGCAATCAGAACAACATCCTCTAAACAAGTTGAAACTTTAATTTATGAAAAGGAGATTGAAATCTATGACAATGCAGTGATTTATGATTTAGGTGACATGAAATTTGAAGACTCAAAGATTTCTAATGTGAATGATCTTGCCAAAATTACCTCGTTTTGGAATGACTTTGATCAAAGGATATCAAACATCCTAAAGACATTAATTAACTCGAATAAATTACCCGTTATACTGGGAGGAGAACATACAATTACGTATGGAATTTTTAGAGAACTATCTAAGGATAAGCCTTTGTTACTACATTTTGATGCGCATAGAGATATGAAGTCAATTTACGAGGGCATGACTATGTGTCATACAACTCCTTTTTTTCACTTAATTGAAAACGGATATCTAAAAGGAGAGAACCTGGTACAAATAGGCGTTCGACAGGGGGATGCTAACGAAAATCTATTCGCATCGAAAAATGATGTGACGACATTCAATGCTTGGGATTGTTTTTATAACTTTGCCCGTGTAAAGAATTGGATCAAAGAAAATACTTGTCATAGAAAAGTATACATATCTTTCGACATAGATGTATACGACATTTCATACCTTCCATGTACAGGCACTCCGGAACCTTTCGGCTTGAATCCGTTTCAAATATTGGAACTCATCAACAGTATTGATACAACTGCCAGCCTAACTGGGGTAGATTTTGTCGAAACAGGTTTTAAGAATAATGATTTTCGGGAAGGAGCTTTAGCGACTCAAACCCTCCTGCGGATACTTGGTGGCTCATTTATGACATCATTAAGGTGAGTAGCCCTTTTTTGAGAGATAATTGTCAAGAAGCAATCCGAGGCCTACTTGACAAGTATTCTTGTAGATTAATTGGTAAAAACGGCTTATCTTTAACTTGATCCTTAATTAGGGTAACTAACTTTGTAACATTCTCTGAGTAATTTTTTTTGGTTAATCTCTCTCTTATGGAAACTGTATTACTTGCAACTTCCTTTTCTCCAATTATTACTACATAGTGTATCCATTCTGTTTCTGCTTCTCTAATTTTTTTGGAGAGTGTTTCGTCTCTGTCATCAATATCACCTCGTATGGAGTTTTCCTTTAGCACAGCCAGCAATTCATTACACTGTGGCATAAATTCATTTCCTATGGGTATTATTCTCACTTGAGTGTTCATTAGCCATAAAGGAAGATAAGGTACTTTTCCTTGACGCATTAACTTTGCAGACTTTTCAAGCAATGCAAAAATAACTCGCTCAATCGCACCACTGGGGGAGTTGTGTAGAATGATTGGATACTTTTTGTTTCCATATTCATCTACAAACGTAATTCCATATCTTTCAGAATTTTCCACATCTATCTGATCTGTAGACAGGGCCGATGCTTTACCAAGGTTGTCTATGAAATTAAATTCCCATTTTAAGGTAAAGTAGAAAAACCTTTCATCCCACATTTCGACCAATACGGGTTTTCCAAAATCCTTTACTAAATTGTGGATATATTGTTTATTTTCACTGTAAAAGTCCTTGGTAAATCTAATTGCCATTTCTAAATCATCCCGTGTTGAAAGACCAATTTCTTCTACAACTGATACTGATAATTGAAACCTTTTGAGAAACTCTGATTTGGCTTGATCCAAATCTCGACAAAATCCATGACAATCTGGCATACTGAAGGCACGCAATCTTCTTAAACCTACCAGCTCCCCGCTCTTCTCTCTCCTAAAACTGTACCTTGTGAGCTCATACAATTTCAAAGGCAAATTCTTATAGGACAGTTGAAAATCCTTTGCCATCAGAAACTGACCAAAGCATGCCGCAAAGCGTAAGAATAAGTCTTTTTGGTCTGATTTAATATTATACTGTCTGGCTGGAAATCTATTGAAATAACTTTCCATCGACGGATGATGCGAATCATACATTATTGGAGTCTCAACCTCAAGCCCACCATATTCTGATACTTTTCTTGTAACAAACTGTTCTAGCAATGATTTCAGTAACCGACCTTTGGGATAGTACCTCATGTTTCCTGAGTCTGAAGCCGGTTCGTAATCAGATATTCCTAATTTTCGCATTAATTTGACGTGCGGTGGCTGTTCGTCTACAATCCTTTTTTTGAGAATTTCATAGTTTAGTAAATTTTCTAAATTTCTTTCTGATTTACTAAATTTAAACTCATTTTGTTTGATTAAGTTTCCTGATGTGTCAAGTATGTACCATTCGGATTTCAAATTTTTTTCTGTTTTCAAAGCTTCAGAAACACCGCCATCATTTTCTTCGATATCGTGACAAGAATCTAGCAAATCCTCGCGCTCGTTATTGAACTTGGTCTGTTGAATGTCTTTCTTTTTATGAAATGACTTTGAATTTTCCGCCATCGGATGTCCTTTAACCTTGAATTCTAGGGTCTTTGTCCATCCAAATGGTGCCCTATTAATTGTAATATCTGATTGATTAAACATTTGACGCAATTCTTTCTCTATTTTGACGAACAAGTTAAATGCTTTATCTGTACTTTCTAAATTTGAGCTAAGATGAGCATATGGATAAAGGAGAACAGATTTTCCTTTGATTTTTTCAAGGTAATCTTTAATCTCAGCTGCAATGTCAACTATCATCGAATCCTCATCACCCCGTTCAATTGACATCAATATGACAACTGTGTCTTCTAGCCTTTGTTTTTCGTTTAATGTCAAAGTTTCGGCGTCCGCAATTTCCTTGCTGACAGGGAAATACTCTATATAGTCAACATGCAGTTGTAAGATTCGCATATTTACTATTTAGAGTTCTTAGTTTGATATAATCCATACTTCTTTGCATTGGGTGTGAAATGTTTTATTCTTTGAAATGATGCTATTATTGCGTGGGGATAAATGATTTTTGCTTTGCTTGTTCATCAGATGATTCACAGGAATACTGCACCTATGATAATCCTACAGTTTCTTCAGGAGAAAATTATGAATATTCACTGATGTTTATTTTATCAAAAATTTCAGAAATTAATCAAACTGCAAGTTTCGCTAATATCGAAGATCTAATCGAACGGGTCATCTCCCATGAAACTATTCATGTGGTTATGCTTCAATTGGAGGACAAGGACACATCGGATAAGTTAGATGATTTGGAAATAGTTTATACATTTGGGGCAGGAAGACCTCATATTATTAGAATGAATTACCTGGGATACGCCGATGATAACACAGGCCTTGTGACTACTAGTCTATAAAGTCCGTAATCTTGTAATCTGTAAACTGCTTAATCGTTTTCAAGATTTCTTTCTTCCTATTGATCCGATGATTTATTTTTGCTAGCTCTTCTATGAACCTTAGTTCATCTTCTTGGAGAGATTGCTTGCTAAAAAAAATTTGATCGTAGATCAGTTTTTGGTTTATGATTTGCAGTGACCTTAAATTTCTGTGAAGCCTTGAAATATTGATAGTGCTATTAGATTTTTCAATGGTTCTTATGAGATTTATCCTATTTATGTTCAACAAACTGTCAGAAAAGACTCTATTGAACCTGTTAATAATAACGAACTTGTCATCAGCATCCTGAAATCCTATTATTGTAGATGGAAGTATCCTCCTCAATCCATTCTTCTTCATATGTTGACAGTGTTTGCTATCTAGTATTACAATAGATCTACCAAATGAAAGAATTGCATCAATTACCTGATTTCCCAATCTGTCGTCGAGTTTGTCTTTATTAGACTTAATTTCAATGGGATAAATTACCAAATTCTGAATTTTTATTTTATGCTCTTGAGAAATGGTTTTAAGTAGACTACCGCGTGAATAAATATTCTTTAGATCATCGTCTATTTCGATTGTATCCTTTCTTATATTCTTGGGCTTGTGAGTGGACTCTCTTATGACTGCTAAAACAAAATCAAATTTTCTATTTAGAGCTTCATTTTTGATTTCAATATAATGCTGAGATTTTTCACCCTGCTTTCCAAAAAAATTATTGTTAGGATTCCTCTGAAGAAACTCCAAGAATTTAATCTTAAGCTGAGATTCGTTCATCTTCTTCTTAAGAACAGTGGAGCCCGGTCACATTAAGAATAACAGACTCTCTTTAATTGGCTTACAAACAATCCTAAATTTTTCAGCATGGAATCCTTGTCATTTTTGTATTGTTGAATTATTTTTATTAGTGAACTACCGACTATAATCCCGTCTGCACCGGCTTTGATCATCTTGAGCCCATCTGAAGGGGTGCTAATACCGAATCCAACTGCCAAAGGTACGTTGTGTTTTGCTGTTATTGTTTTAGTTCTCCTAATCGAATCAAATGTATATTTTTCGAATCGATTTCTAGAACCAGTGATACCATAAACAGAAACCATATATACAAAACCCGTGGAAATTACAGATATCTTGTTTAATCTCTTCAAGTTCGTATTTGGGGATGTAAGAAAAATAGTTGCTAACCCAAGATTCGCAGAAGCTTGCAGGTAATCGCCAGCCTCTTGAAAGTTCAAATCTGGTACAATGAACCCATCAATACTAGAATCTTTTGAATGCTTTAGAAATTTGTTCAAGCCAT
>QCWC01000095.1 GCA_013114705.1 Candidatus Nitrosocosmicus sp.
AGCGTAATTAAAATGAACTAAACCAGCATCTGTATATTTGAATTATTTTTTTGATGTAGAACTAAATACAATAACCAGAGAATGCTCTTTTAGTAAACTTGACGTTTAAATCGGTAAAAAGAGAACTTATTAGTGTTCCTATATATAATGAACCTTTTCGACCTAGATTATGTTGGATTCTAAACTCTATTTTTCCATCGGCTTGAATAACTTTATTATTAAAATTGGATGCGGAAAACCATAATTTTAATACATCTACGATACTTTCTACATTATTTTTTCCGTGAATAAAAGAAATCGCATCTCTCATCCCTGTATAACATGAAGTCTTTGCTGCTTTTACCATGTCGTCATCTGAAACATGTTCAAATATATTGCGTACAAACGGTTTTTGCAAAAAAACAAATCCTACGTCACTTACAAATTGATCCCATGATACATATTTTCTAAGTATGTTGTTTATTATTGCTGATACTGTTTTATCTTCAGTAGATGCTTGAAATTCGATTTTCTCGTAGATTTCAGTTGGTATGCGTATTGCGGTATTGGTAGTCGGATTTTTTGACATTCAGTAATTGATCTACAGTGCCTAACGTTATTATGCATTGTTATCAACTGTACCGTTCTACCTTATCTATCACTTTTAAACCAACCAAATTATGACAAAATAGACAACCTGTTATTTCTGAATAGATATTTCTTTCGATACTTCTGTAATAAAAATGGTTTTGATTCATTCGTGAATATATTTATTTAAGTTCGCTTTAATTTGGAACAGCTTTGCATAATCTCGCGCGAAAGCATCAAATAGTATCGGCTCTCGTCCTAAAATTGTTTCGACTGTTTTTGAGATTCGCCTCATACGTCCCTCTCGTATAGTTCTATACAAACTAAGTATATAATCAATCGATTCTGATTGGAGTCCACAATTTTGAAGTTCTGCCTTTGCTTTCTGCTCTGTTATAGAAACATAGTTGATAGGTTCGCCTAATACTGTTTCTAGAATGTCAGCTACATCATTACAATTAAGCCGTTGTCTACCTGTTATTTCATAAACCATATTGTAGTGTTTAGTGGACTTTTCGTGAAGGATTATAGCTGCAACCTCCGCCACATCTCTAATATCTACAAAACTAGCTCTCGCATTTTGCAAAGGGAGATAAAAGGTCCTTCCTTTTATCGAAGGTGTATAGGACACCTTTAGAAAGTTCTGCATATAGTAGTTAGGTCTCAAAAAGGTATAGTAAAAACCCGATTCTTCAATTATCTTTTCAGATTGTCTATGCCGCATCCCTTCATACGTAGGAGGGTTCAAATTAGTACCCATATCGGATAATTTAACAATGTGTTTTACAGACTTTGTTTTTTGCGCTTCTGTAACAATTTTCTTAGTTACGTCTAAGATATTAATATAAGGCGTTAGCAAAAAGATTTTTTCGATGCCTTCCAGTTTATGGTGACTGATGGATTCTAGATTGTTGTAATCCATGTCAATAAAATTAATTAAACCTTGATTTCTGAAAGTCTCAATGTTTTGACTCACTAGAGGATCAGACCAACCACTATCGATCGATCTAAGAGATATATAGAATTCCTTATCATATAAAGATAGAATCTTTACAAGATGTTCTCCTACATTTCCAGTTGCACCTGTAACTAGTATGGTATTCATTTTTGTTACGATTTAATAATCAATATGACCAGATGATGTAGAAATAGGAGTTCGCAAGTGAAAACGACACAAATATTATTCATGGAAACCCTGCTCAAGTGAGATAAAATTTACGGATAGTAGTATTGTTGATTGTCTTTCGTACAATTTCTTAATTTGTTTTTTACTTGTACTAATATAATCGAGGAATCTTAATTTTTGGGAATGTTGTACAATCACATATAATGCAATACTTTACTTGATATATATTTTTATGTTATACAGTGTAATACGCTATCAGACAAAATTGTTATATTACAGTAGTAAGCAGTAAAGATATTGAATCGGAATAACGTGGCCAAATTATTAAGAACTAATCCCTCAAAGTCCAGACTATCACAATATAGTGATTCAGACCAGGGTATTCAATATGGCGACAATATCGATCTTGGTATAAAATTAAAACTAAAAGAACTTGTTGCGCCTTTACCAATTATGATTTTCTCAATGTGCGCTTTTGTCATTATATTTACTCTATCTGTTAATCATAATAGTTTAGAGCCGACCATTGTTTTAGCACAAGAATTAAGGCAAATTGGAGTCGTAAATGAAAATTCTACTACAACTTCATCTAACGATAATAGTAGTGCGACAAGAAGTAGTAATCAAATGGCAACCAAAGATGATAATAATTCTACTAGACTCATAACGCTAGTTACAGAAGATGTAGAACTTGATATAGCCCCAGGAAAAAAAGTAAAGGCTTGGACTTTCAACGGAACAATGCCTGGACCAACTATAAGATTAGCAGAAGGTGAGAATGTAACTATAAAGTACATAAACAAATCGCCTATTCCGCATACAATCCATTTTCATGGTAATCACGATGATTTAAATGACGGGGTTGTCCCACAGGTAATGCCGGGTCAGACATACCTATATAATATAACAGGCGAACCCGCAGGCGCATTGATGTATCACTGCCACGCTCCCCCAACTTCTCTACATATTAGAATGGGTATGTATGGAGCCTTGATAGTTGATCCTCTAGCTAAGGAAATTGCTCCTGCAAAAGAGTTTGTAATGGTGATGGGTGAGTATAGTCTTAAAAATCAGATGGGACTTGAGGCCGACTATTACATGATAAATGGGTATGCTGATCAATATATGCATAATCCACTTGAAATTAATCATCAAGATCTAATGCGTATTTATTTGATAAATTTGGGTACCACTATACCTGCATCTTTCCACCTTCATAGTACTACATTTTTAACTTACCCATCGGGCTTGTGGGATAACTTTCCTATTCACTCACAGACCATTTCGGTAGCACCAGGCGATGCATCAATAATTGAAGCCAAGTGGAAGTACCCAGGTACCTACTTATTCCATGCCCATGGAATTCAAGAAGAAAAGGGTAATATGGGACAGATAAAAGTAATAGGTCAAGACGAGTTATCAGAAGGAGCAACAAATTCAATAGTAGGTATTGATACGAATGTCACGACTACAAATTCAAACCTCCAACAACAACAACAACAATCACCTAATAATTCCTCAGAACTATTAACCAAAAGCGTATCAATGTTTGATTGGCAATATGAACTGCAAAAAAAACTGCAAAATCCTATAGTAGTCAATCAGACTGAAAATAGAGGACTAGACAGAGAAGAAAAAAAGATAATGAAAGAAATAGGTGAAACAGAAGAAATACAAAGACAAGGTGAAAACCTCTCACTAACTCTAGATAAAACTTTAGCAACTAACGTTACAGAATCCAGCGGCGCAAACTCCAATTCTAATCAAATAACGATAGTTTCAGGCTCTTCAAGTCCAGATAGCAAGTTGTTTTATGATCCTCATAATGCAGAAGTTAAAGTAGGTACAGAGATAACTTGGGTTAATAATGATACTAATATGCCCCATACAGTAACGTCTGGTAGTCCAGGCACTGGTCATTCAGGAGTGTTCGATTCTGGAATCATGATGGGAGACGGAAGTACATTTAAACACACCTTCGACCAGAAGGGAGAATTCGAATACTTTTGTACATTACACCCATGGATGATATCTAAAATAGTCGTAAATTGACGGTGTATATCGAGACTAAGAATCAGAATTTTATTGGAGATTATTTAGACGATGTATCAAAAGGATAGAACTGTATTTAAAGAAATACCCCTACACCCAAATTTCGGTTTGTGTAATTCTAATTCACCAAAAAGAAGTATTCTTGCGAGCTTGGTCATGCTCCTTGTCTTGGCGACAATAGTTTCCGACCCTCAATCATTATTTGCTCAACATCATGGTGCACCACCTCCAATGGCGACATTAGGAGATCGAAGCATTTCTATGGATCTCGTTATCGAACCAAAAAAGATAATTGCAGACGAAGATGCTCAGATAGCAATGCACTTGATGGATGAGAAAACAGGACAAATAATCCAACATGTTACTTATAGAATAACAATTTCAAGTGGTGATCAATTAATGTTGTCTGAATTCTTTCATTCACATGTAGGTGACCTGTCAATATTGGTACGCAACAGCAATTCATCTCACTTAACCGTTGGTGGGACGTTTGATGTACTGACCAACGCTATTGTTCCTGATCCAGCAGGCAATATAGTTATTAGCGGACCATTATTTTCCCAAGTGGGTGAATATGACATAGATGTAGAAGTTACAACTATTGATAATGATAAAACAGATCTCCTTGTTCCTCTAGTTTATCATTTTGTTACAAATAGCAGTAGCAATAGTGTATCAAATTAATTTACACCTTGAATTGTATCGACTTTGACACTTGCATTATGAATCACTTGATAAACCTTAGGATAGATATATTTTATTTGATGTAATAGAGTTTCAGTAAGTAAAACAATTGGCATTCTACGCTAACATCTATAGGATATCATTTACATTAGGTCATCGTTCATTCTTTTATCAAATAGTGTATTAAATTATCAGAATATGACCAATGATACAGAAATTTTGGTAACAGATGATGGGACATAGGTTTCAAATAGTACGCTTGCACTTAAGTAGCCTCTCAAATCGCTCCACCCTATAAGGCGCAAATAATTTACTTTATGTTATTGATTTTATAAAAGATCCATACACGATGATATTTGGGAACAATAAGGAACTTAATAAAGAAAGACAAAAATGATGAATCTAGTAACAACAGTCAAAAACTATGGCTCTAAAAGAGCACAAAAATAGATCAAGAGAGGGGCAGATAAAAGATGATGCGAATTGACGACACTATTTACTTAATGAGGATAGATGAGTCTCTCTTTTCTTTATCTTTTTGAGCGCTTCTTCGAAATGTGTCATACTTATTCTTAATCCAATAGATTTTGCTGTATTGTCTAACAATGATGACGATGATGATGACGATGATGATGACGATGCTTTGTTGTCGCCATTTTGGTTAACTTTCGACTTTGTTGTAATAGTGCTAACTGATTTTTTTAGCGAATATACGTAATCTTTTATTGAGGCCATGGCGGCTGCATTGACTACTGCTTCGATATCAGCGCCCGTATATCCGTCTGTTAACTCCACTAATTTGTTAAAATCACATGATGAATCAAGCGGCTTTCGCTTTGTATGTATAAGCAGTATTTGTCGCCTTGCATCTTTATCTGGCAGAGGAACTTCAATAATTCTATCAAACCTTCCTGGACGTAATAGAGCTTCATCTATAATATCTGGTCTATTTGTTGCGCCTATAATAGTAACACCTTTTAGGTCTTCAAGACCGTCTATTTCTGTGAGCAATTGCGACACCATTCTTTCTGTTACATGAGAATCTGTTCCGGGTCCTGTACTTCTTCTAGGAGCTATCGAATCGATTTCGTCAAAGAAAACAACACAGGGAGCTGCCTGTCTTGCTTTTCTAAATACTTCTCTTACGCCTTTTTCAGATTCTCCAACCCATTTGGATAACAATTCAGGACCTTTTATATTGATAAAGTTTGATTCTGACGTAGTAGCAACAGCCTTTGCTATCAGCGTCTTGCCAGTACCCGGTGGACCGAATAACAGCAGACCTTTGGGTGGCTTTACATCTCCTTCTATAAACAATTCAGGATACTTGAGGGGCCATTCTACCACTTGAGATAACTCTTCTTTGACTTCTCTTAAACCGCCAATATCTTCCCAAGAGACATTGGGCTTTTGAATTTGTATTTCTCGCAATGCAGAGGGTTGTATATCCTTTAATGCATCTTCAAAATCCTTATCAGTTATTTTTATTTTGTTAAGAACTTCTAATGGTATCTTAGATTGTTCCATATTGATCTTCGGTAATTCTCTTCGGAGTGACCTCATTGCTGCCTCTTTCGAAAGAGATTCTAGATCAGCTCCAACGAATCCATGAGTTATTTTGGCGAATTGTTCCAAATTGATATTATCTGTTAATGGCATTCCACGAGTATGAATTTGCAATATATCTAGTCTTCCGTCTTTATCTGGTATTCCTATTTCAATTTCTCTATCGAATCTTCCGGGTCTTCTGAGTGCTTGGTCAATAGCATTCGGCCTATTTGTAGCGCCTATTACGACCACCCTACCTCGTGCCATTAAGCCGTCCATAAGGGTTAATAATTGAGACACGATTCTTTTTTCTACGTCCCCAGAAACCTCTTCTCGCTTGGGTGCTATGGAGTCTATTTCGTCAATAAATATAATGGATGGAGAATTCTCTTCTGCCTGCTTAAAGACCTCTCTTAATTTTTCTTCAGACTCTCCATAAAATTTGCTCATAATTTCTGGACCTCCGATAGAATAAAAGTTGGCATTTGTCTCATTGGTCACTGCTTTTGCTAGTAATGTTTTACCCGTTCCCGGCGGTCCGTACAAAAGTACACCTTTTGGTGCTTCTATGCCTATTCTTTCAAATATTTCAGGATGTCTAAGAGGAAGTTCTATCATTTCTCGAACTTTCTGTACTTCGTTTTTCAAGCCTCCAATATCTTCATAAGTTATGCGTGGCATTACTCCTTTGCTTGTTCCTTTTGGAATGGAACTGATAATAAACTCAGTTAAATGCGAGTCTATGATAGTCACTTTATTAACAGGACTAATACTATTAACTACAAATCCAATCTTTCTCCCCATTATGTTTAACGGAATTATATCACCTCTTGTTACCACCCTACCATCCAATAATTCTGGAAGATGCTCTTCTAAATCTATAATGTTTAGTTCTTCAGTAGGAGAAAGTATTATCTGTTCTGCTTTTCTAATATCGGTAGTCCTCTTTATGGTTACGCGATCATCTATTCCTTCACTAAGGTTATTTCGCGTATACCCATCTATCCTTATTAGTCCCTTACCATAGTCAACAGGTGAACTGGACCAGAGCAAGACAAAAGTGCTCTTATTTCTTTTGCTTGTAATTTCAATGACATCTCCCGGAGTTAGATTCATCTCTTCCATTACTTTGGGATCCAAAAGGGCCATTCCCTTTCCTACAAATTTTGAATCGGTTTCAGCAATTTTTAACGATCTTGTTGTTTCGTTACTATTACTGTTATTGCCAAAATCATTCATCGAATATCATCACACTCCTAATCTACCATAATTATCAAAAAAATGGAATAGAGATTTTTTTCTTTACCCTACTCTATTTTTATCTCCTTTCCTTTGGGTTTAAGAGGTGCCTTTAATTTGAACTTCAACTCCAGTATGCCATTGGAATAGCTAGCCTTGGTGGAATTATCTTCTATTTCTACATCTAAGGGGATTTCGGTATGATATTTTTTGTCGCCCCTTTCACCATGCACTATTATGACATTGTCTGATGAATTTACTTTGATGTTTTCCTTAGAAAGCCCAGGCATTTCTGCTGTAATAGTTATTGTACTATTCTTTTCATCAATGACTGAATCTACTAATGGTTCTCTAACACCCGACTGTTCTACAAGTCCCCTTGCACCGGGTTTAACATTTCCAAATTCTCTTACATGAGGTTTTCCATCTGGACCTACTGTTATCTGGTACCCGTAGTAATATGGGAATGTAGACGCCTGCCTGAATCCATCTGCAGTCAATGGACTTATACCCCTCGCAGTATTAAAGACCCTATTCATCATCTCTTCTGCCTGTGAAAACTCTTTTTCCAAATCTCCAAAAAAATTTCTGAATGTATTTCTTCTTGGAATTATATCCCAATCTTCAAACATTCAAATCACCTTACACAATGTTAAACCTATTACATTATATATTTTTTTTGGATAAACGGTTAAATATAAAACAAAGAAAAAAATAAATTACAGAATTTGAAGATATTTACTCGGTGATCAAGTTATGGATACAAGAGAATTTGTAACAAAAATCATCATTAGGCCAATTAGATCAAAACAAAGAAAGATGCGAGGCCTCTCAATAAGAAAAAAACTGTTGTTACCAGGTATAATGGCCTTATTATCTCTGGTGAGCGGAAACT
>QCWC01000096.1 GCA_013114705.1 Candidatus Nitrosocosmicus sp.
AAGAAAGTGTAACTGACCTACTTTAAAAGACACATTTTTTAGTCCTTTTTCATAAAATTTGATCATGCATTAGGGTTGGCCTTGACATACCAAATTAAAGTAATGCATGAATAGTTTAATATTGAAATAATTTTATCATACTCTTACTATAGCATGTCGCTTCTTATTTTTATGAGACACGGTCAGGCATACAACAATGTCAAACGGCTACTCGTTGGAAGAAATCTTGAATCTCATTTGACCGATCTTGGTAGAGAGCAAGTGAGTCAAAGCAGTGAATTGTTGAAATCCATTCCCATTGATAAAATTTACTCTAGTCCTGTGATTAGAACAGTCGAAACAGCTGAAATTGCCTCAAAAACCTTGGGTTTGAAATTTGAATTAGATGAAAGATTGTTCGAGATTGAGTTAGGAAAGCTAGTAGGATTGTACTACGATGACGTAATTTCTGCACATGGTGATCTATTCGCAAAATTTTATTCTGATAATGATAATGAAAACTCACTGCTTGAGTTTGAAGTAGAATCCTTTGGGTCAGTTAGGGAAAGAATTCGTCATTTAATTCAGGAAATGGTCAAAAAACATAAGAATCAAAATATTCTGTTTATTTCTCATTTGGATCCAATAAAGGCTGCAATATCTCTAGCTATGAATATAAAACCCTCCTCAGTCTATAGTGTTCAGGTTCCTAACGCATCCATTAGCGTATTAAAAAGTTATGATGATCTCTTAACGTTATGCGGACTAAATATACTAACAATGAAACGCTTTCTAACAGAGTTTTAAACTTAAGTTAATTCTAAAGTGAATATAGGAGTAACTTCTAGAGCTTCTAGATTATAAATTGTCGCAAAAATCATCAACAAAAACCTTAAATGACAGAAAGATTCACCAATCCAAAGAGAGTGGAGAATAAGATTATGGCTTTTTCCTCTGTTAATAAAATGTTGTTGATTTTCATTTTTAGTTCTATGGCTGTCATAGGTATTCAAAGCATAATTGAAATAGCATATGCTGCAGAAGGAGGTGAAACTGTAATACGCCGAGTAGAGATTTGGGGTCTATTTTATAGGATGATGGTCGCAGCATTCATTGTAGGAGCCGTTGTACAGGGTCTGAATGTGTATATATCGTGGCGATTTAGGGAATCACACCCTCGATTTAAAAATATAGATAATTCTGGAGGCAAGGCATAGTGGGTCACAGCACTCCAGAGTGGGTATATATAGGTGCTGTCACTGCTATTTTGATTTGGGTTGGTGCCGAATCTTGGAATATTGAGCATACATTAGAGTATGCTCCTCCTAATTCTGAAACAGTTCGAGTGGTAGGACAGCAGTGGTTCTGGTCATTTCAGCATGCTGATGGTACACAGGAAATAAATGAACTTCATGTGAAGGAAGGTATACCTTATCGTTTTGAAATAGTCTCATCTGATGTAGTCCATAGTTTTAATATTCCTGATTTTGCAATGCTTATGGATGCAGTACCAGGCAGAGTTAATACAATGTGGAATATTTTTGATGAACCTGGCGAATATCTGATTGAATGTAGGGAGTATTGCGGTATGCTTCATCAAGACATGAGGGCGAGGTTGTTTGTAGAACCAAATACTGATAATACAACAGCCTCACAACCTGAATCAGAACCAACAATATCTCAGGGTACGGGCACTGCTACGGTGGTTGCACCAGGCGGTGGTGAAGTAGGCTCTACAGGGACAGGAACCATGAGAGTAGTTGAGCCTGGAAATATAACTGCATCAAATGAAAGTGGTGCTAGTGATAACACTTCTAGTACAGCTTCCGATTCAGGTGACAACGCCACTACAGGTTCCACAAATGGAACTTCGACTACATCAGCAGCAGGTGTAACCTTATCTATACCTGCAGGGGCAGCTACTCCTGGAAATCCCGCCTATTCTCCTGATACACTGACGGTTACGAAGGGCGAGATAATTGCAGTGTCAAACGATGATACTGCTCCTCATACTGTTACTAGTGGGGCTTCTCCAGGAGATGCTGATGCTGGCCAACTATTTGATACAAGCATTATCATGCCTGCCGGCAAAGCCGAGATTGATACCTCAACAATAGACGCTGGAGAACACCCATTCCACTGTACAGTTCATCCGTTTATGACAGGAACAATGACTGTACAATAGATTCTCTCTCATTTTTAGTTGGCAATAGTATAAATTTTATAATAAAGTAAGTTTTTCTTTTAGAAATTTCTTTATATCAATACTTTTTTTATATTTTTGCAACTTTTTTTACAGAACGGAATCCAAATACTTTTATAGACATATTTCGATTTTATGATTGTAGGGGTGTTTATTGTAACAAAATGGTTCTAGAATTAAAAAAACCTCGTCCCATATGGGAGATTATATTTTCTACCCACCATACTGATATCGGGCTACTATATATCATAGCTTCGATGGTGGCACTGTTTGCTGGTGGTGCCTTAGCGATGGCGATCAGGGCTGAATTGTTTTTGCCTGGTGTGCAGATCTTCGAAGGCCAAGCAGACTTTTCGAGATTCTTTACAGTCCATGGGACAACGTTATTGTTTTTGTGGCTTATTCCATTTGCAGCAGGAGCTGGCAATTATCTTATTCCAATTATGGTTAGGTACAAAGATATGGCTTGGCCGAAGCTCAATGCTGTTGCATTTTGGATGATTCCACCTTGTATGTTCTTAATTTGGGGAGGATTTTCAGATACTACTTGGAATGCATATCCACCATATTCTATTTTAAAAGCACCGGGTCCAGCCGCTGATATGTGGATAGTCGGATTAAAGTTGCTTGGATTATCGTCAGTATTAGGAGCTATTAACTTCACTGTTACAATATTGAAAATGAAGCATCCCGATTTGCCTTTGATGAAAATGTCATTGTTCAGTTGGGCAACATTGGTTACATCTCTAATGATTATTGTAGCTATTCCCACATTCGCAGCATCTTTGGTTATGCTGTATACGGACAGACTGGGAGTAACCGGATTCTTTAATCCTGAAATGGGTGGAGATCCTATTGCCTATCAGCACTTGTTCTGGTTTACATTCCATCCAGAGGTTTACATCTTCGTCCTTCCGGGTATTGGTATGATGTATGAAATGATACCTACATTCTCCAGGAAACCCTTATTCAGCTATTACTCTGGAGTTGTAGCGTTGATAGTAATAGCGGTAATTGGCTTTGGTTCTTGGGCACATCACATGTTCGCAGTCGGTATGAGCTTTACAGAAAAGACGGTGTTCATGGTAGGAACCTTAGCTGCCGTGCCATCTTCTGCCATGCACGTGTTTAACTTCTTGGCGACTATGTGGGGTGGGCGAATCAAATTCGCGGCGCCCATGTTGTTCAGTGTCGGAGGTATTCTACTATTCTTCTCAGCAGGAGCTGGAGGTGTGGTAAATACAGCTATGCCATTGGACTTTTTGACTCACGATAGTTATTGGGTCGTCGGTCACATGCACCTGTTTATCATGGGAACTATAACTTTGGCGTTCGTTGGATTTATCTACTATTTGTTCCCGCTGATAACTGGCCGTATGTATGATCAACGGCTGGCGAAGATCCACTTTGTGCTAACGTTTGTGGGTATTGCAGTAATATTTGGTGTGCAGCACATACTGGGTTTGTATGGAATGCCTAGAAGAGTAGTGGACTATCTCCCTATACCCGAGCTTATTATCATGAACCAGATTGCCAGTTTCGGAGGATGGGCTATAGGTGCATCGTTTATACTGTTCTTGTATAACATGATAAAATCTGCAATGTTTGGCAAACCAGTTGATCCAAAAGATCCATTTGAATTAGGACATGGAGTTGAATATTACTATGACTACGCCCGACGAGAACCCCATCATTAGAACATCGCCCGCGCGATTTATGAAGGGATTGGTAATTATTATCATCCCTCTCATAGTCCTAGGCTACATCACAGTCTTTCATTGGGATGACACTGCAAGTGTTCCTCCGCCTGTATCGGCTCCTCCGCCAGCGCCGGCTGCACCTGATTCGACAGGCGCCGAATCCTCAACATCTGCAAATGCACCAGCTCCAGCTGCAGCGTCGGCTACGGCGATATCAATTCCTGCTGGGGCTGCGACTCAGGGCAATCCATCCTATACTCCAGACTCGATCACTGTGTCCAAAGGGGATGTAATTACCGTTTCCAATGAGGATACAGTTCCTCATACAGTAACTAGTGGCTCAGGACCACAAGATCCAAATTCAGCAAAGCTATTCGATACCAGTATCATTATGGCTGCTGAATCTGGAGAGGTTGACACAGCCACTTTGGAAGCAGGAGAGTATCAATACTATTGTACTGTACACCCGTTCATGACAGGTTTGATTACGGTCCAATAACTCCCTTTTTTTTAAATATAAAGGAAGACCGAAACATCACATATTAAGCAATTTCAAATGAATTATGATAAATTTCTTCAAATTTTTTCAATAGGTACGTTATGTGTTTTATTTAGTCTAATGACACTTGGTGGTTATGTGAGTTCTACAGGCGTGGGTCTGTCTTGTCCTCAATGGCCTTTGTGTCCTCAGGGATTGATTCCTTCTTATGAATTTTTGATAGAATATATTCATCGAACAATCGCTGCTACCACTGGTCTTTTGGTATTCTTAACCATGGTATTTGTTTTGAGAGGAAGACACTCCACCAAGCCAACCAAGTTATTTTCAATAATAGCTGCTGCCGCTGTGGTTGGACAGATAACATTAGGCGCTATTGTTATCAATGAGAAATTACATGCAGATCTGGTTACCGCGCATTTGGGTTTAGGATTAATCTTATACAGTAGTATGATATTTGTTGTAATCAATATCTTTTATACGAATGTAAATCTCAAATCCTTACAACCATCAAATTTGTCATCTCAGGATAGTGACTCTAGAGTTAGTTTTTCCAACAAATAGGAAATCTATACACAATAATAATAGTATTTTATGGGATTCAGATAGACACAAGGTGAATAGCGAATAAAATCATCAATTTTTCTATATGTCATTTTGATTTCACTTTTCCTTTCTCTTCACTCCATGCATTTAATAACTTCTAAACCAGCTGGAGGTCATTTTAATCACCTTTCATACTATAATAGTGAAAGCATGGGGATTGGTAACAAATATTTTATTGATCAGGAGTTGAATCCCGAATACGCCAAATCAAATGAGCAGACAAATATCATGTTCAGCATTCAAGATAAAAACGGCA
Source organism: Candidatus Nitrosocosmicus sp. (assembly GCA_013114705.1). Classification (GTDB taxonomy): domain Archaea; phylum Thermoproteota; class Nitrososphaeria; order Nitrososphaerales; family Nitrososphaeraceae; genus Nitrosocosmicus. The sequence continues at coordinate 5,244 of QCWC01000096.1, forward strand.
ATGATGTTTCTAATGTCAATGTGATGGTTGAGATTTATACAGCCGCAGGAGAACTATTGTATGATTTTCCATGGACTAATCTTGCAATTGGTGACTTTGAGATTCCATATACGTTCGAAAAAAATGGTAACTATCAAGTTGTATTGAGTATACTTAATGAAGGAGTAGCTAGACCACATGCATCTGATACCACACCTCCAACAAGGACCATTCTTACAGACAATGCAAATTGCAACTGTGAACGGGCGGTATTTAATATTGCCATCTCTGAGACCTATGGATTAATCTTTACTCTTACTATTTATGGGATAGTGATTAGTGCAATCTTAGTATTGGGGATTATCGGGGTCTGGGTGTTACGGAAAAGGAGAAGGAATAAAAAGTCTCGATTCTAGGTAATTTCTTAATATCTCTTTATTCGCCGATTCTGTAATGGATAGAGGACTTGAGTCCAATAGTCTTAATATTATCTTACAGATGATCAACACCGAGTGCTAGAATTTTTGGCTACAACTACCGCAATTTTTAAGATATCGATGAGCCTGTTCAACTAACTGATTAGTATATTTTATTTTACTAATGGAATATATGTAAAATGAATAAGTATCATTAGAACTATTAATATTGATGTAGCGCCATTTTCTTATTGTTATGAACAAATTGAAGAAAATTTCTTTAATTTTTAGCTTTATAACCTTGACAATTGCAGTAATTGCATTAGTTACACTAAATGCTATTTTTATAATAGGTGGGCTAGCCAGTTTTGTAATGGCAATTTTTTATCTGTACCTCAATCGAGCTCGTCAAACATTCAAGAAAGACCTATTGGATACGCTCAAGTAAACTTCTCACAATTTGTTGTCTTGGTCTTCCCAGGGAAAAACTACCCAACGGGAGTCATTAAGGATTTTTCCACAAACATCATTGTCAATGATCGAATCTGTCTTGTATCTTTTTAATAAGAATATTTTTAGACAATTCATTTTCATTAGGTACCTGCCCACCAATTCTATCGTCTTTCCAGTATCGTGTATTTCATCTATTAGCAGGTATTTTTTATTTGGATCCAAGATTGGCAGCTTGTGAGAAATAATTTGCTTGTCAATTAATGGAAATATGTTTATTGGTTTGATATTCATCTTGTAGGACAGTATTGTTGCTGGAATTATTCCGCCATTTCCAATCGCGATTATTTCATAGTCCTGAAGAGAACTGGGTATTATTTTTGACTGCAATTTGTACGATATATTTGCAATCAGGGCAATCACATCTCCCCACGAAAGGATTATTTCATTAGCAGTATAGTTCAAAAGATCTAAGGATAAAATATGGATTTACTTTTATATTGATTATGATGATTGTTGCATTTTATCTATACTTGGAGGGGATATTCCATGACAAAAATATTTTTGGTTAGAGTCAAATTCAGTTCTTCGGAACAAATTTTGGTGAATCACCTTACCAATGAAATTGACATTTCAATAAAAGAAGTGCCAATAAAAGGGAGAGCTAACAAAGCAATAATTAACATACTCTCGAAATATTTCAACATCAAGACTGAAAACATAAAGATAGTTCGCGGCCTGTTTTCAAAGACCAAATTTATTGAAATTTCATGATTACATAAAGATCATAAAATACCCCGAGTGAGTCGCCTCTCCGACATCTACGAAATACTGTAGAAAACATAAAGAAAATAATATTTATTCAAACGATGTATCTTGAAATATAGTCAAGTCTGATTACTCTCTGCTTGCCTTTCTAATAATTTTTGGATTATTTTTTCTGCTATAACAGAGGAAGCCAGTTCTTGTCCTTCCTTTGTTTGTGCTCCAATGTGTGGAGTACAAATTAGATTGTCCAAAACCAAAAGCTCTTTGTTTGTGGGAGGTTCTATTTCATATACATCTAAAGCGGCGCCACCAATCTTTTTGTTTTTTAGACCATCAATAAGAGCCTGTTCATCAATTACTTCTCCCCTTGATGTGTTTATCAGAAAAGAACCCTTTTTCATAATAGAGAGCATTTCCTTATTGATCAAATGTTTGGTTTGTTCCGTAGATGGAACGTGACAAGTTATGTAGTCAGAACTTTCTATCAAGGTCTTTAAGTCTGTTGTTATGAGTTAAACTTCTTGAGCAAAACTCTTGTCGATAGGAACTACATCATATCCAATTAGATTCATCCTTAAACCTCTGGCTAATCTTGCTACATTTCTTCCAATTTTTCCAAGTCCAATTATACCTAGATATTTTCCTTTTAATTCTATACCTATTAGATCTTTCTTGATCCATTTACCTTGTTTGGTAGCATTATTTGCAATAGGTATATTTCTACTTAGTGAAAACATTAATCCCAATACTAGTTCTGAAACTGCATTTACAGAAGCTTCACCTGCATTAATTACCTCGACATTTTTCTTTTGCGCTTCCACAGTATCTATATTATCTAATCCCACTCCCACTCTGGCTATTATCTTTGCGTTGGTAGCGTTATCTATGATTTCCTTGGTGATTTTCGTTCTGCTGCGTACAATAATCACATCATAGTCTTTTACCTTGGTAATTAGCTCTTGATTTGAAATTTCTGGTAAATATTCTACTAAAAGACCTGCATTCTTTAGGATACCTATACCTCTTTCATCGATAGAGTCACATACTATTACATTGCCATCAATTTGCATATAAGAAAACCTTTTTAGTGGGAATATATTGATTACTTTTTGTTTTTTAGTATTTGTTTCTATAATTAGGTAGACCTAACAAATTTGAATCAATTGTTAATGTATTTATACAAATTTGATAGTTTTGAATATTTT
>QCWC01000097.1 GCA_013114705.1 Candidatus Nitrosocosmicus sp.
AAACCGCTTGAGGAGGGTTCAAATCCCTCCGAAGGCCCTTTCAATTAGTTTGAATGAATTAGAAAGCTCAAATAATTTACTGATGTAAAATATACGCTGTTTGAATGAATAATGTTTCATAAAGATAATAAAGGTATAAGTAGCCTATTGTGCATCAACTAGTGTTTTTGACCAACACTATGTCAAAGTACTTTATTAATCCAGATATCCATGGCTATTGAGGCTGGCAATTAATGCGTCAAAAACATACGCTTTTGTAATGGTGTAAAAAAATTAATTACACTATTAGGTCTCAAGGACTAGATTATCAGGTATAACTTATCTATATAAATTTTTTTGTTTACTGAGAACGGAAAAAGAAAAGTCTATTTTTCTATCAATCCCTTGAAATAGTCATAAGTATTTTTTGAAATCCTTAAAAGGTCTGAGAATTTCTTATCTTGATCAATCAAAAATGACTCCTTAGACAGATTTTCGTTTAAGAGCTCTGCTTGATAGGCAATACTCCAATCTCTTACCATTTGTTTGTCGACTTCTAAATGGAATTGGATGCCGTACGCACTCTTGAAACTAAATGCTTGAATATACAAATCAGATCTAGCTAAAACTTGGGCACCTTCAGGTAGTGTAAAGGTATCACCATGCCAATTAAACACACGAATTTTATTCTCTAATATATTGCGAAATATGCTTTTTGTCCCACAAGCCGTTATATTGACTTGCCCCCACCCTATCTCCTTTCTCGTACCCTTATAGACAGAGCCTCCACAAGCCGACGCAATTAATTGCGAACCCAAACAAATTCCCAATAACGGAATTTCGTAATTGATCGAAGATCGAACAAGTTTTTTTTCTTCAACTAAATAATCATAATTGTCGTTAACTGACATTGGTCCACCAAGTATCAAAACCGCGTCATATTGTTTTAAATTGAGAGATTGGATGGTTTTCTTACTTGCCAATAGATCGAAAATTTTAAAACCATCACTCAAAAAAAAATCTCCGAAACTGCCTAAAGTTTCAATTTCGATATTTTTAATACATAGGATCTGGTTTGTGCGTCCCAACTATATTGACTTCTTCACATTGTCAAGATTTAAAAACATTATATAACCATGTATCCAACTCCTCATAATTAGATAAGATGAATTTTAAAGAGATGCTTTTTTTAACCTACAGTTCTTTGAAAGAGAGGAGAACTCGTAATGCTCTTACTATTTTGATGATAGTCATGGGATGTGGACTATTGGTTTCATTAAGCAGCCTCTCACAAGGTTTGATAAATTTTGTGGAACAGAACTTTAAAAAAATATTACCTAATCAAATTGTAGTATCCAATACGGATAGGATACAAGAATCAAGCATAGAAGGCATTAGAAATAAGCTCGAGGTTCTTTTTGATCAAAACGTAACCCTAGTTGAAAAAAATATCCCCATTAATAATGATACCATATCTTATCTACAAGGGTTGGATGGAGTCCAATACATTAATCCAGCGTACCAAGGTGTTGTAATGATTCAGTATAAGAATCAATCTCAAGTAACAAATGTTTTGGCAGTTAATTTTGAGAACATAACTGATATCATTCCCTCCATTAATTTGGATCTATATCAAGACAATTCTTCCTCAGTAAATCATGTGATCATTCCTCAAAAAATAGCCGAGAAGTTGTTTGTGAATACCTCAGAACCAAGAAAAAAAGATAACCAAGTCGATTATTTTGATTTCAAGACTATTTACCCAAATATGGTTTCCATAAATGGGATAAGAGATATAATAGATTCTTCATCAGCACAAAGTACTCTTTTCGTTCCTAGTCTATTGAATTCAACTGGAAATCCAATTATAGATAACTCAATTTTTATTGACATTAACAATGGTAAAGCAATTTTGCAGAAAAAAAATGATTATGATTTGCTTTTCATAACTTATAATGACATAGACAAAGTTGAATCCCTAGTCAGTCAGGTCCAAAAGTACTTTAACAATCAAGTTACCATATTAAATTCTTTAGAATTAGTAAAGAACATAACCAAATTCATTATAGGCATTTCAACATTCATTTCTAGCATTGCAATTATCTCGCTCATAGTAGGGTCCATTGGAATCATCATCACAATATACACATCAGTGGTAGAGAGAACAAGGGAAATTGGAATTTTGAAAGCGCTCGGGGGCACTAACAGAGTCATTTTGGGAATGTTTTTGACTGAATCTATTTTTTTGGGTATAATAGGAGCATTCTTTGGGATAATATTTGGATTCATAGGAGCATATCTATTATTAAATGGCTTTTTATATTTCCTGAATTTACCACTTAGTATTCATCCAGTTTTTAATATCATTGAGATTTCGAAAATTGGTATTGTAGTTATTCTCTTGAGTATATTTTCTGGATTATATCCCGCATACAAAGGATCTAAAATTTCACCAGTAAATGCATTATCAAAGTTTTCGTGACAAAAATACAAAGTATTAATTATTTGGAAAGTCTCATATAACTAGATAAAATTGCTGCATATTTTTGCAATGCTAATGTTACACTAGGGAAGTTGGAGATATGAAAAAGTTTCAACTAACAGATAAACTGATTCCAAAGGGTGACCAACCAATGGCCATTAGAAACTTGGTAGATGGATTGGATCATAATAAGAAAAAACAAGTTTTATTGGGCGTCACAGGTAGCGGCAAAACATTTACAATTGCAAACGTTATTGCAAGACATAACAAGAATACACTCATTATTTCCCACAATAAAACGTTAGCAGCCCAACTTTACACAGAATTCAAAGAATTCTTTCCTCACAATAATGTTGGATACTTTGTAAGCTTTTATGACTATTATCAACCCGAAAGTTACATACCTCAAAGTGACACATACATAGAAAAAGATACCGAAATAAACGAAAAAATAGAGCAATTAAGATTAGAAGCGACCTCAATGTTACTATCCGGCGAACCGACGATAATCATAGCCACGGTATCCTGTATTTATTCTCTAGGTTCACCTCAGGAATGGAAGGCTCAGTCCATTTTACTTAAAAAAAACATGGTAATAGATAGACGTTCAATAATTCAACGTCTTGTTAAAATTAGATATGAGAGGAATGAAGTTGAGTCAAATAGCGGCTCATTTAGAGCCAAAGGTGATATCATAGAGATAATTCCAGCATATTCAAATCAGGTCATAAGGTTGAGTCTTTTCGGACAAACCCTTGAAAAAATTTACTTGATTGATAAGACAACAAGAACAATTATTAGGGAATTAGATTATGCAACGATATTTCCGGCAAAACATTACATAATTGATGAGGCGAGCCACAAAAAAGCCATTCAATCAATAAGAGATGAATTGAGACTATGGTTACCTCAATTACCAAGAGAATTGGAACGACAGAGATTATTGTCTAGGACCACATATGACATAGAAATGTTATCAGAATTAGGATATTGCAATGGGATCGAGAATTACTCAAGGCATTTTGATGGGCGACAACCAAATCAACCCGCTTACTGTTTATTAGATTTTTTTGATCAAGATTTCTTGTTGGTAATCGATGAATCTCATGTAACTATCCCTCAGATAATGGGAATGTATAAAGGAGATTATTCCAGAAAGAAATCCCTGGTAGATTTTGGTTTTAGATTACCTAGTGCATTTGATAATAGGCCCCTCAAGTTTGAAGAATTTGAAAGGTATCTAAACAATGTAATATTTGTTTCAGCTACTCCTGGAAGATATGAACTCGATAATAATAGCAACGTTGTTGAACAGCTAGTACGGCCGACTGGACTGGTAGATCCAGAAGTTGAAATAAGAAAGACGAATGATCAAATGGCAGACCTCATAAGGCAAATCAATGAAAGGGTTGCAAAGCAACAAAGAGCTTTAGTCACAACTTTGACTAAGAAGATGGCCGAGGATATGGCTGATTACCTTTCAAGAAATAGGATTAAGGTAAGATACATACATTCGGAGATAAACGGACTTGAAAGGACAGAACTTTTAAGAAAATTACGAGTGGGAGAATTTGATGTGCTCGTGGGCATTAACCTTTTGAGAGAGGGATTGGATTTGCCCGAAGTTGCACTTGTCGCAATTTTAGATGCTGATAAAGAAGGGTTTTTGAGAAATTATAGTAGCCTCATACAAACTTTTGGGAGAGCAGCTAGAAACATCGACGGTAAGGTGATCTTGTACTCAAACTCCATAACCAAATCCATCAAGGAAGCGGTGCTTGAAACTAACAGAAGACGTAAGAAACAGATCGAATATAATTTGAGTAACAAAATAGAACCAAAGAGTATTTCAAAACCCATCCCCCAAAAGAATCTAAATATTTCCAATACCCTTGTAGATCTTAAAACTATGACACGTAACGATTTAATAGAATTATCTGCCAAGTTAGAGATTCAAATGAACAAATACGCTGAGGATCTTGAATTTGAGAAAGCAATTGAACAGAGAGAGAATCTACAAAAGGTTAAACAAATCTTGCTAAGACAAGTTAGTAAATAATTCGAAATGGATAATAAAATTATAATAAAAGGTGCTAAACAGCACAATTTGAAAAACATAGATCTTGAAATTCCCAAGAATAGATTAGTAGTTATTACAGGTTTATCTGGTTCAGGAAAATCCACCCTAGCTTTTGATACTATTTTCGCAGAAGGTCAGAGAAGATATGTTGAATCTCTCTCTGCATACGCCCGTCAATTTCTTCAAATAATGGACAAGCCAGATGTGGATTCTATAGAAGGATTATCTCCAGCCATTGCTATTCAACAGAAAACAACGAACAAGAATCCCCGCTCTACAGTAGGCACAATTACCGAGATATATGATTACATGAGATTACTATATTCAAAAATTGGTACTCCATATTGCCCCAATTGCAACAGAGAGATTTCCTATCAATCCCTCGACACAATCGTAAGCTCGATCCTAAACATAGTAAATATTAAGGATGGAGGAATCATGTATATATTATCCCCTATTGTCAAAGAAAGAAAAGGTACTCATGAAAAGACGTTGCAGGATCTTAAAGAAGATGGTTACTCACGAATCAGAGTAGATAAGGAGATCATAGATGTGAGTGAACGGGACCATCTTGACATCATACCACCTCAGGAGAGACATCTAAGACATTCCATAGAGGCGGTCATAGATAGAATAGTAATGGAGAATACCACTATAGAAAAAGACAGAATTTCTGAATCTGTACAAACAGCAATTGAGAAAAGTGGAGGAATTGTTTCGGTACTTTTTGGAAAGGATGAAATTCTGTTTTCTCAGAAGAATTCATGTCCCAATTGCAATATAAGTATCGGTGAGATGGAACCAAGGTCATTTTCATTTAACTCCCCTTTTGGTGCCTGTGATAAGTGCCATGGATTAGGGATTGAAACAGAATTTGACCCTGACTTGATAATACCAGATAGGAAACTAAGCATTTTAGATGGAGCAATAAAGCCATGGTCTTCTGGACAATTTTCAAGTTTTAGGACCTCAATGCTAAAGGACGTAGGCAAGAGATTTGGATTTAATTTGAATACACCAATCAATAGACTGAGCAAAAACCAGCTGGATGTAATCTTATATGGTACCGATTTGCGAATAAAATATAATTACACCTCAAAATCAAGCGATAGTTCTTGGGAATATTCAGGAAAATTTGAGGGAGTAATTTCTAATTTACAAAGAATTTTTAATGAAACTGAATCAGAATCTAAACGTGAAGAAATCAGAAGGTTTATGATAGAAAAGCCTTGTGAAAGTTGCAAAGGGCAAAGATTAAAGAAGGAAATTTTGGCAGTAAAAATCAATGGGTGTTCAATAATAGATGTTTGTAATCTTTCTGTTGATAAAGTCATTGATTTTTTCCGAAATTTGACTCTGGATGTTTCTTCTTCAATCATTTCTAAACAGATACTCAAGGAAATTAATAACCGATTGCAGTTCTTGTCAAATGTTGGCCTGAATTATTTAACCCTGAATCGGAATGCAGGAACGCTATCCGGTGGGGAATCACAAAGGATTAGACTTGCTACTCAGATCGGAACTAATCTTACAGGAGTTCTTTATGTGTTGGATGAACCTACAATTGGGCTGCATCAAAGAGATAATAAACTTTTAATAAATACCCTCTTTAAATTGAGGGATATTGGTAACACCGTTATAGTTGTAGAGCATGATGAAGAAATAATCAAGAATGCAGATTGGCTTATAGACATTGGTCCTAAAGCTGGAGTCCATGGTGGACAGGTAATAGCAGAAGGAGAATTAGAAAATGTGTTACTTAATCCGAACTCCATTACAGCAGCTTATCTGAATGGGAAAAAAACAGTAAATGAGGATTATAAAAGGATTGTCATAGGTGAAAAATTTCTCAAAATCGCGGGAGCTAGGGAAAACAACCTGAAAAATATTAGCCCATCATTTCCTTTAGGAGTTATCACTGCAGTAACGGGTGTTTCTGGTTCGGGTAAATCAACTTTGGTAAATGATATATTATTCAATTACTTAAGCAATCATTTTTACAAATCAAAGTACAAGGTTGGAATAAATGATGGAATTAGTGGAGTAGAATCAGTAGACAAAGTCATAGGCATTGATCAAGCACCAATTGGAAGGACTCCAAGGTCAAACGCAATCACCTATGTCAATGCATTTACCTATATTAGAGATTTGTTTGCAAAAACTCAGTTGTCCAGAGAAAGAGGATATAAAATGGGGAGATTTTCGTTTAACTTGCCTAGCGGAAGATGTGACATGTGCGATGGTGCAGGTGTCAGAAAAATTGAAATGCAATTCCTTCCAGATGTTTATATTACTTGTGACCAGTGCAAAGGAAATCGTTACAACAATGATACTTTGGAAGTACGATACAAGAGAAAAAACATTGCCGAAGTACTAGATATGACTGTTGAAGAAGCATTAGAATTTTTTAAAAATAACATTCCTATCAAGAATAAATTGAAATTATTGGATGAGGTAGGTTTGGGATATTTACACTTAGGCCAATCGGCCACCACATTATCAGGTGGGGAGGCACAGCGGATCAAATTAGCTACGGAATTATCCAAAAAGGATTCTGGAAATACAGTTTATATCCTTGACGAACCCACTACCGGACTTCACTTCGCAGATGTAAAAAAGCTACTAAAGATCCTAACTAGATTGAGGGACCTAGGCAACACCATCATTGTCATAGAGCATAATCTAGATATAATATCATCTGCAGATTGGATCATCGATCTTGGACCTGAAGGCGGAAACAACGGAGGTTACATAATATCTACTGGTACTCCGGAGTCTGTTTCAAATGATCCAAAGAGTTATACGGGAAAATTTCTTAAAGATAAGTTGAACTCCGTCAAAAACAAAGAAATTGTTTTGAAAAATAGCTAGGTGGTGAAATTGGAGACGAGTGTTTTGATAAAATCAGTGTGATGAATCAAGGTGAAGGAATGGTTTTAAGGATACGAAAATGATTACCGATATTAGAGATTACTTAAGATACCCTTATCCTAGCGAACCTGGCGTCTACTTAATGAAAGACAATAAACGACAAGTCATATACATCGGCAAGGCAAAAAACCTTCGTAAGAGAATCACGAGTTATTTTACCCATCCGAGAACCACCCAGCCGGAGAGATCAGGTTGGAAAACAAATGTGTTAGTTTCTCGAATCCAAAGTATAGACTACATTATTACTGACAACGAAATTGAAGCTTTTTTGCTTGAATCCAATCTTATAAAGAAATACCGACCGATATTTAACATAGAACTTAAAGATCAGCAAAGGTACACTTACTTAAAAATTACTGATGAAAAGTTCCCTAGGTTAAACGTAGCTAGAAGAAACCGAAATGGAGAATTTACGGGTACTAAAGGTGATATAATCGGACCTTTTGTGAAGGGTAGTTCAAGGTACTTGTCTGTGGGATTGTTAAGAAAAAAGTTTAAGGTTAGAATCTGTAATACCCTGCCAAAGAGGGAATGTTTTGAATACTACATGGGAAATTGCGATGCACCTTGTATCAACAAAATAAGT
>QCWC01000098.1 GCA_013114705.1 Candidatus Nitrosocosmicus sp.
CAGTATTAGAATTTGAAGTTTTAATGTCATCAAGCATTTTAATATCAGTCAGTTTATGGGGGCCATTTAATTGACAGTTCACTTAAAAATACATATAATCATCAGTTTCGCTACTCTTTCAAGTAACAACAATAACCTAAATTAAAGCGTAATTCAAGTGAACATATAATAAAAAGACCTTATTCATTAGGCCTATGTCTGAATTTGACAGTACTATAAGTTTCATTTTTGGCAGATGGAAAAGTCAAATACTTTATACAGGCGCCAAGAGTGGCATATTCGACTACCTTACAACAAATCCCGTAGATATACACCAAATTGCACAGGATTTAAATCTCAACGAGATTATGGCATATCGTATTCTCAGAGCAATATCGACTTTAGGCTATGCAAAAGAAGAAAATGATGGTCGCAGATTCTCTATAACATCATTGGGAGAAATACTGAAAAAAGATCATCCTCAAACCCTCCAAGGAGTTTTACTTTTAGAAGAGGGACCAGAACATTATCAAATTTGGAAACATTTACCTAGAATGATTAAGGACGGACAGCAGAATGCTTTTTCTTCGGAATATGGCATGGATCTTTTTGAGTATGCAAGTAAGAACTCAGAGTATTCAAAAATTTTCAACGATGCAATGAGCAGTTATTCGGCGATGCATACTACCATGGTATTAGAAGCACTAAACAATTACGACTTTACTAACATATCTTCCCTTTGTGAAATTGGAGGTGGCCAGGGACATCTTTCAAGCCACCTTCATTCAAAATATGATCATCTCAATGGAACAATATTGGAATTGGAGCCAGTCGTAAGGAATCAAGAAAACTCCTGGCCCAGTAAAATGGGTTTGCAGGATCGTTGTAAATATATCAAAGGCAATATGTTTGATCAGGTCCCTTCAGCAGATCTTTACATGATGAAAATGATTCTACATGATTGGAGCGATAAAGAGTGCATTCAAATACTTGTAAATATTCATAAAGCTGCACCCGACAAAGCCAGAATATTTATTGTTGAACACATAGTGCCAGAACCTAGCCAGCCACACTTTTCGAAATTGTTCGATATACATATGATGTGCGCTACTACCGGTAGAGAAAGGACAATAGCAGAATACAAGACCCTGTTAAGTCAATCGGGATGGAAATATCTTCAAACTCATTACCCTAATTCTAAAATGATTGGTGTTATCGAAGCAGTAAAAAATGGATAACTCTAAACCATTTTCATCAATTATTTTATCGGTGTTGACATTTATTTATTTAACATATTAACCAAGGTGGAATTTGAGAATCTAATTAAACATGTGCAAATATTTTTATTCTCTATTGATGTATAACAATACGTTCATTACAATACCAATTCTTAATGGTATCTAATCTTAGCTATTGTTGCCAGTTTATGGCTATAAACATAACACAAATATAATAATCCAATAATATCAAGATGTCAGATATGAAATTTCAACGCAGAAGCTATAATGTCTTATTGATACTCGTTATTGGATTTGTAATCTCGTTTTCCATGGCAGTTGCGAATTCGCTCTACATACGAGCTTTTGACGACGCAAACTTTACTAATTCTTTGAATTTGGGAAAACCATTTGTTGTAGAAATTTATCAGTCATCAGGAGGAAAACCGGAATCTACAGATTATGGTATTTATTCAGATTTTGCTGGCAAAGGAATTCTTAACGGTACGATAGATATTGCTGTAGAGGGAAATTATTCGGAAATCCTTAGAAACAATGACACATCCTACATTCAAGGAAATACAAAGTTTTCTACAAAAGACAATGGTACAGCGTCATTTAGTTTTCAAGCTATAGGCAACTACAAACCAGACGGCACTTTTAATAGCAATGGAGTAGGGATCTTCGAAGATGAAGCAAAAGGCGAGCTTTCTTTTCTTAGAAATTGGGTGACCATTTATAAGGATCAAGTAGATAAAAACGGCAATGGAACATTTCTAATGTGGCATCTAAAGTAGATAGAAGAATAAAGCACAGGAACAGAGAGCAAGCTAGTGGAGATACAATGCCTAGAAATTTGATCAATCCATAGGCTCCTCTTGACCGTATACTCTTAAGATCTGTTATAAATAGAGGTACCGACTATCAATATTTCTCTTGTTGTGTCCCTAGATGGGTGCGTAACAATATAAGAGAATAATTTGAATTTGGAATCGTAATATTTCTTACTATAGATACATTCATGCGGTGCTCTAAAAGATCTGAATTGAACTCTTCAATTTAGTATCAAATCTTGAAAGTCATGTATTGCTTAGACCAAGAGTTTGAGTTTACCTTTGAATTTTCAAAAACTGCCTATCAGTTTTTGTATATTCTCAGCCACTAATTTTTCAACAGCCTTTTTTGCACCATCTAATAATGTCGTGGCTCAAATATCCTGCTTCGATCCAGTGAGAATAAATCTTGGCGCCAGGTTTTTTTTACTTGATTGGCAGCTTGTGCGTGATCTACGTGTACATGGGTCAGAATTATACGTTTTACATTTTTGATATCGTATCCTATATCAAGTATATATTCTTCAAGCATCGGCAATCGAGAAAGAAAAGCTGGGTCAATCAGAGTCAAATTATCCTGATCCTCCACAAACAAGTAAGAAAAAACTTTTCCACGTGGATCAGGATGAATTACTCCATCGATTGAATATACCTTAGGAGTTATCTGGGTCATATGATTTCAAATGATTAATCATATTGATTTTTAAACTTATTCACTTTGATTTCGGAAATTTCATTTTATGATTTATGATTGCAAGACAAGAAATTATTAAAAACCGCTATTTACTAGAATGGCTATGAGCAGTATATGTAGGTATCTGCATCTACCAATCGATCAATTTTTTCTTGTAATTAAACTGGCTCAAAAATGGGAACATCTGTAGTAATTATCTGATTTGCGTTTGTACAGTTGATAATAAAGTCAATATCAGGTGCCTTTGTACATTCGGATTCCATTTCCTCTTTGCTAGCATTAAGAAACGCCTTAATCCACAATCCAACAATTTCGTAGCACGTGGCCTTAAAGTCCAAATTTGAGTGACTACAAAAGTTGAACCCAACAGCTGTATTGGCATCTCCCTTCATAATTGTCTTTAGCGTGCCTAACAAACAATCGTTATGATAAATTGTTTGGCTTGCTATGTAACAAGCCGCTATTGCTAATTCAGGACTTGTGTATGCAGCAGTTTCTAACAGCCTACCTACACCTTGATAGCAGAATTTGGAAAATTTTGCAGGAGATATATTATCACAATTTGAAAATGTTTCTGAAAGATTGTAATCTAGCGATAGACCATTTTTCACCATATAATAAGCCGGATAATAGTAGTAGCACTGAGATGCAAATTTTTCAACAGTTGTGTCGCAAGGAGAAAAAGCATTATCTGAATCAAAGTCACCTTCTCCTGTTTCAAAGAAGTACTCAATGTTCTCCATAAATACACCCCTTGAGCATGCACTCTGTGCCCATAATGGTACAAACTCATTACAACGATCAACAGCTGCTGCAGTATCATAATTATATAATTTTATCAATCCATGCCCCACTCCATGAATACAATCACGTTCGTGTAGCCAACTTATGTTTTCTTGACCAACGGGACATAGATTCGCAATAGAAATTTGATCCTTTTCTAAGGTATTGTTAGAAAATTGTTCTCCTTCAAAATAACTTTGAAAGATACCATGATAAACCGAACCCCCACAGTGTACTGTTGCATACTTGAGTGCTTCTTTGGGACTTCCTACATAATCATATAGCCACGTTCCAAGGTGGTGACCATCATGATGACAAGAGTAATTGGCTTCGTCAAAAAGGCGAACAAGATTCAAAAATGTTGCTAAAACTAATTCACGGTCTGCTGTGGAATTATCGAGCTCGTCTAGTGCCATCATGGGACAATGATCTTTGCTGGCAAACACATCATGACAAGATACCATAATTTGTTGGGCAAATGCCTTCGATGAATTATTTGCTGACACACCAGCCTCGTTTAGGCTATAACGGGACAGATTCTCAAATGAGTTGTGTACGCCGTGGTCTTTGTGATCGCTTAGTGAATAGACTTGAACACTACTGCCCAAAACAAGGGCAACAAACATTATTACAATTGTTAAAACTGATTTATATTCTAAGGACAACATCGTTGGTCCCTAGTATTTGTCTATTGAATCGAAAAACTCAACTATGTAACAAGGTAAAAGAGTGGTAATCCTTATTAAATTGGGAAAATTCATAAAATCGCTATTATTATATTTCTGAACACATTTGGTAAACTTGCAAAAATGATTGTTCAATGTGAATTCGATCATGAATAATAATTTCATATGTTATTTAACTATTCTGTAAAAAGATTACATTTACTCAATATTTGCGGTTTCTTGTCAAAATATCAAAGAAGTAGAACAGCTAGGTACATTGCTGCTGGTGTGATCGCCTGAAATTTTGCCAATATACTCTCGACTGACTAGTTAAATCAGGATCAAAAGATTGCACATGTGTCTCATTTTGGGACAAAACAAGGTAAACCAATCTTGATAATCAATTTGACATATCAATCGCAAACCTACTATTTTAAGATAGTGAATCAAATATCTTGTCAAATAAGTTGGTTGAAAAGTTGCAATAACACTACTCAAATAAATCTACTTGATTTCGAAATTGAAAATCTAAAAAAATTAAAGTCATACGTTCTTACTTCTTATCTCTGATTCAACGTCTTTTAATCACGAATATGGGTAGGGCATTAAATAAATTTGAAAAGGATTTTACCTTTATTACCCAGGGCTTAAACTCAATTTTTTCAGTAAGTTGTTTCGACTATTCCGATCCTTGTTGAAAGTAAACAAAACTATTACACCTTCCTCAACATGCTAAAGGTCTAGGCGTACATTACACATGCCTCTGAATTTATTTCTCTATTAGCCAAATTGTTCTTTTTATATCTGGAGTCTGTTTGTCAAAACCAGTCGCATTACTTAAAAATGAGAAACTTGAACTATTAGTGATTTCAAACTGGACTATTCCATTAAATAATTCTCCCTGGTCATTGATTATTCCAATATCTGAAGAAATCCAATCAATACTCTCCCCATCTTCTGCTGTGATGGTACCATGGGCTGCACTCTGAATAATGCCTTCTGGCAAGTGAGTATTTATGAAGGTCATGTCATTAGTTACATTACCTACGTTTTTCATTACTGCCTTTTCTATAGCATGATCTTGGCTAATTATTGGTGTATCCGATGTTAAATTTTTAGTTTCAAGGAAGGTTCCCGAATATGCTTGATATACCGGTTTGGAAAAATTCAGGGAATTAGTAATCATATTGTTCAGCATGTGACTTGTTGTTTCATTATTTGCAGTTTGACCGAACACATTTTTATCATCTAGTAGTAACACATTAATACTAATCAATAAAATAGAGACAAGCAATATTTTGGTTTGCATATACATAGACAGCAATGAACAATAATATATAAAAATTCTTTTAGATATTATATATAACACGGATTTTCTTAACAAGTGCTTATCCTTGATGCCTGGTTTTTATCTTGCCAATCTTTACCAGATACCTAGAGATGTTGGTAACATATCAAAACTTTGGTCATTTATTTTGTCTTCGTTCAGGTGGATTACAGCCATTGAAGGATCGATTGATAGAGTGGACATAGGGTACTTCTTCCAATGGATTTCAGTCATTGAGATACCTGAAGCAATTTGCAATTAACCCATTTTAAGTAGCGAACAGCACGCATTTGATCATGTAGCTTGACAACTTTTGTTTTAATTGAGATAAGGGGTAGAGGCATATGGACATATATAACAAAAACATTATGGAAAATAAGGGAGATTGCAACAAATATGATTTGATATTTTCATATATATTTGAAGACTCCATTGGTGATTACAAATTCTAATAACATAATCGATGTATGGTAGAAAGAATAGCAAACAGATATTTTACATTTAAGTCGTTGTGGTCATCCTGTTTGACCTTATATTAATAATGGCTCTCAAGCTGGCGTAAATCAAAGCAATCTGCAAGATATATCCACCAACAATTAAAACAATTGCATTTAGAGGTTTAGAAAATGTCATCATTAAATTAACATGAGGAGGTGCAAGGCTATTGCCGATGATAACAAGTATGGCTATCGGGATACAGGCATACAAAGCCTTACTGTATCCCCTCCATAACAAAACAGATAGCGTGATAAAAGATAATTCTAAAGCAATTGCTCTATCAACAAAGTTAGGGTTACCAAATTGAATAGCTATTAGACCTGTTACAACGATAAAGATTAAAACGACTAAAGTAGCTCGAAGATAAATACTCATTGGATTCTTTCATTCACTCCAGACAATACAAAAGGATTTTGGAGTAACATAAATTGAATTCATTTTGGACCAAAGGAGAAAGATTATGAATTTAAGTATTTGGTCTCCAAATAGGCAATAAAGTAATCCGGGTTGTAGTCTTCATTCAGACTATTTTCAAGAAGCACTTTGGGAGCATATGTGGAACCGTATTGGTGTATTTTTAGTCGTAACCACCTTCTGATCGGATCAAAGTTGCCCTTCTCTATGTCATCTTCGTAGCTCTCCATGTCTTTGCGCATCTTTGAAGCAATTATCGCTGAGACCAAATTTCCGAGAGTATAAGTTGGGAAATATCCAAAGAGACCACTGCTCCAATGTGTATCCTGAAGGACCCCCAATGAATCCATTGTAGGTCTTACACCGAGTAACTGTTCCATTCTATCGTTCCAAAATTCAGGAATTTCAGAGACATTAAGATTACCCTCAAATATTTTCTTCTCTATTTCATATCGAATCGCTATATGTAAATTGTAGGTTACTTCATCAGCATCAACTCGTATATAATCAGCCTTGACGTTATTGAAATAAAGGTACAGTTCATCATCTGTAGTTTGACTAGCAAAATTCACTTGCTTTCTAATTAAGGGTGATATCAATTTTACAAAAGGTAAACTTCTACCCACAATATTTTCCCAGAACCTTGATTGAGATTCATGGAGTCCAAGTGAAGACCCACCTTCAATTGGAGTAAGAGATAATGATTGATCACATTGAAGATTATACAAAGCATGACCTCCCTCATGGATGGTACTAAATATCGACTTTTTGAAATCGATTCCTTCATAACGAGTAGTTATTCTGACGTCGTTGAGCCCCATGGTCTCTGTGAAAGGATGAGTAGAAGTATCCATTCTAAATCGTCTCTTGTCGTATTGTAGAAGATCCAAGATATCATGATTAAGCTTATCCACCTTTTTGAAATCATACTTTAATCTCCCAAGATTATTATCTTTGCAAAAAGGACTGTTTGAATCCACGAGTTTTTTCAAAAGCTTTTGAATACGAGGTGTCAATACACCAAATATCCTATCCAGATCATCTACAGTGAGCTGCTCTTCGAATGTATCTAAAAGAGCATCGTAAGGATGATTATCATACCCCCATTTTGCTGCGATTTCTTTCTTTATTTCTATCATTTTCTGCAAATGGGGTTCAAACATCTTAAAATCAGATTTCGCCCTTGCTTCTCTCCAGGCCATGTTTCCCCTTATTCTTACTAATGATTCTGCCTCAGTCAATTCTTTGGGTATCTTGATCTGTTTGGTTATTTCCTTGTCTAGTACTCTTAGTATGCCCTTTTCAAGATCACCCAGGTTATCTAGTTTCTTTGCTGATTCAACAAGGCCTGTAAATTCTTTGTTTAGCAGTAGATCTTTATGCAGCATGTGAAGCTGAGAATCGGCCACTCCCCGTTCTTCTGTTCCTTCCTTAGGCATAAAAGTCTCAAAGTCCCAACCCATAAGGGAAACGGCATGTTTTATCGACCACATCGGTTTATAAGCATCGAGGATCTGATTCATGACTGAATTCTCGCATCTCATTTTTTTATACCTTTGATGGACTCAATCTTATCAGTCACTTAATCCTTTGCTAGTGT
>QCWC01000099.1 GCA_013114705.1 Candidatus Nitrosocosmicus sp.
TGATGTCGATGCTATCATAGATGTAATAAAACTATGGCTTTCTGCCTCTAAATTTACAAACACGATAATCAATTCTGAAAATAGTGTCGAGATAAGGATACAGCACAATCTAGGTCAAAAATGTTCTCTATATATGGGTACTTTACTAACAAAGCTTTTTGCAGATTTAAACATGAAGCCTGAAAAATCGATGCTAAAGGATCATTCAATGATTTTGACTTTTAAGAAGCTTCAGTCAAAAAAGTAAACTGTATGTACATTAGTAATAAGATGTGAAATTATGTGTTTGTATAGAACATCGTGATCTCCTATTTAATAATAGATATAGTATTAGACAGAATTATCTATGACTATAATTATATATTAAGTCTTTCGCTATGTTCTACACAAAAAAAAGGTTCAGTCCAATTCATGATAACATTCACATCAGTTATTTAGGGTCAGTCATTATACAAAAGAATTCTTTAAATCTTTTGTATTTGGGTGAAATATCATACAAAGTGCATATATTGTAACTTTTTTAAATAAACGAAGTTAATACGACAAATCGCGAGTTTACTTTGGACAAGCTCTATTAATTCAATAGAAAGATAAGTGGAATTGATAAATAGTAGTTTGAATGCTACTGTTTGATTAGACTATTATTATTACTTTCTGCAGGTGGTCCAGCATTTAAGTTAGGAGGATTATAAGGACAGCCTAAAGCCATGCAAGTGACAAGCCCTTCAGGTTTTTCGCTTCCATCAAGTGGTATACAAACCGGATTAGGGCTATTTTTGTCGTATCCATAACCAGGTGTACAGCCTGATGTTATTAATGTTGAATTGCTGCTGACTTTAGATAACTCATTTTCTACAAGAGAATTGTCTGAGATATTAGAATTTTCTTGTTCTCCACCTATTATATTTTCATCTTGGTGAGGAATCTCTGAACTATAAACAATATTTCCTATTTCCCTGGAATAGGAGGATAATAGCATGACAGCGACCATGGAATTTAATAATGCAAATAACACGATTATCATGAAAATGGGTTTATTAGCCAATTATATTCTGATATTGTTTCTCATTGTATTATAAATATATTTAAGAGTAGTTTTTTTGTAGATCTGATCGAATAATCAGAACATGATAAACTTGTCTGAAATGCGTCATAACGCTCTATCATATATAATGATTGTGTATATTATTATTATTATGATAACACTCTCTTCTTCATCTCTTGGCTCATAGAAAATAAAAGAATATGATTTTGATCAAAAAACATTACAACACTATTTCTCTTCCTAGTATTTGATACAGAAGATCAAATTTTATGGTATGTATTTAGCTAGCATTACTAATTACTGTTGTATGATATTATTTACTAATGGATCAACATTACTGGGCATTTTGCCCTCTCAGAAACCTTTCTTGCAACACTTCCTAGGGCTTTAAATCTTTCAAAGCCTTCAAGTTTTCTAGCTCCCATGATGATTATATCCACCTTTTTCTCTTTGGCGAACTCTAAAATTCTTCTAGAAACAGAAGAGTCAACGGCTACCTCAGTAATTACTTTGATATCTGTGATTTTTGCCTTGACAATCTTATCTTTTAACATGGCTTCAGCCCCTTTTCTCAAAATATTTACAATCTGATTTTCTGTTCGTTCTATTTGTGTTTCTTCCTTTACAAAAGGATTCAGTTGATCCAGTAAAACAGACCTATCTTCTATGACAAACAAAAGTGTAAGGTTAGAGCCAAATACTTTGGCAATTTGATACGCTTTAGTAAGCGCCGCATCGGATATCTCGGTTCCGTCATGAGGTACTAAAATATTGGAAAACACTAAAGTCATAACGATAATATTACAATAACGATATTTAGGTTTCTATTTGATTTGAAATTATTTGTATTGAAATTTAATGGCTTTAGCATAACTGTGAATATGCTAATAAAGCCATAATGTTTGAATATTGCTCCTAGAGGGTCAAATACTTATTTATGAATTCCTATGGATCTAAACTAAAACTCGATATGCAAACAATAACTGGCCGATTAACGAAAATCACAACAATAGATAAAGGATAGAAATACTACATTAAATAAAAATATGAATAATAATAGTAATCAAGAGAAACCATCACCAAATAGAAGTGAAATTTTGCGAGTTTGTATTCAACTATATTCTTATCAAGATAGAAGAATTAATGAGACCGAATTATCGGTAGGTGAACTATATCACGAAATATATGGTAATGATGGCCGATTAGATTTTAATAATTTTAAAAGCGATATAGACTGGTTAAATTCAAACAGTCTACTATCCCTAAAGGATAATATTGTTGCTATCGATGATAAGGTTGCAAAAAAGTTAATAGAATATGTTTTTAAACATAAAAATGAAATCTGGTGAACTCTTCAACAATCAAAATTTTAACATCAGATAATCCGAAGCAGTAGTAGCTCTTAACAAGATAAATTAAACCTAATAATTTATAAATCTTCAAACTATTACGAGATTAGATTAGGATATAAAAACAAACGATATTTTATCTAATAACTGATAGTTAACTAAAAAAATCATCTGACCATCTAGTGTATTCATCATCTTTAGATGTAGGGTGATTTAGCCATGATACATTAGCAAGACTCTATATTTGTCAAAATATTAAAGAAAAATCGTACCGCTCTATGGGGCATAGATCAGTATCTCTATAGATGATGTGTTTTACGGATTTTATAAAGTCATGCTAATATCTAAATAGATCAAAGGTCGATCATAAGCAAATGAGTCTAGAATCTATCAGCATTATGGACATATTAAATAAAAATGTCAAAACTGCGGAACAAAATCAAAATATCCTCGAAATATCCAAGATTATGTTTGATAATAATATAGGGTCTGTCGTCATTGTTGATAATTATGAAAGCAATAATCCAGTTGGAGTGATAACTGAAAGAGATATAATCAGAATTTTAAGTACAACACAGTTAGGAAATTTTCAGATGCCTGTTAGTGAGCTTATGAGTCATCCCATAATTACATTATCATCAAAGTCATCCATTTTGGATGCAATGAAACTGATGTATGAAAGAAAGATAAGGAGAATCATTGTCCTTGAAGAAAATAAGTTTGTCGGTATTGTCACTGAACATGATTTATTCAATACTTTAATGAAGAATAAGGACTTGATTACAATAGTGTCGGACACAAATTTTCCAATTCCGCAAAAGGATATGTATCAAGAATTTACACATCACTGGTTTAGCAATTCATATTTTAAATAATTATTTTCCCAATCTTTTAGAAACGATTGAACCGAATGCTTTGAATTATACAAAGTCATTTAGACATTCTAAAGACTATGGAAGAAATTATCGAAAGTGAACAAGATTGATTACATCATATGCCCAACTATGAATTTACTTTTTGAGAAAGAATTTCATTCTCCTCAACAAGGAGATAGACATTGAATATCTTTTATTCTGCCATAATATATTGAGTAGTATTTAATCTATTTTGCCAAGAAGTTTATACATGAATCACACAAGATTATGGTATCTTACATCACAAAGAAATAAGATAATGTCTTTTACCCTGGCAATGGTTTTATTCATGGGAATTTATACTATCGCATTTTCAATAGGGCAATATAGTACTGTACAGGCCCAAGGCAATAATACCGCACCTCCCCCTCCCCCTCCATCACCTATGAATGCAACTCAAATTAATACCACCTCCGCCAATGTATCAAAACCAGTAGACGGTTACGGTGGACCACCTACAGGCCCATTAACTGCAGTAAGACATGTCTTTGACGATCCAACTTTAAGGGTGTATCACTTTTGTAAACCAAATGACAAAATCATGATGGTGTGTCAGCTATATGATAGTACTTCTCCAAATGCAACGCTGATAGGAGTAGAATATATGATTGATTCTAAAACTTATCAAGCAATACCCGATAGAGAAAAACCAAATTGGCATTACCATAAAGAAGAATTTTCACCAGATAGAGCAAATCCAAAATTCCCATTGTTAAATGAACAACAACAAAAAGAATGGTTAGCAAAATTATCTGAATCATACGGTAAGGTTATCCTAAATTGGAACCCGGTGGACACGCTACCAGTATTTCCACCACAAATACAGCAAGTTCAACATCCTTTCATGGTGAATCAGAGTGTAACCAATCAGACTGAAAAACATACAGGTAGCTTTAACCAGACTTCAAGCTACTAATCATTTATTTATTTATTTAGAAAAAGATTTGTTGACTTCATATGATTGGTTGATGGTGGTTTATCGCTAAATCACAATAATTGATATATTAAATTTCTATTTTCTTTTCTACTTTTATAAAGTAGCATTCTTAAAAAAAATTGAATAGGGCATATTAATTAATGATTGTGGAAATATATTATTATCATGACCACAGCAAATATTATAAACAATATCAACCTCGATAAAATACAAAAAACCACAGTAAACGGACAAAAAGACAAACAGTCTTTAAAGAAACCAGTTAAACTAGAAGGAGAGTGGAATTTTGATACTGAGAAAGGATATCAATTCAAAACAGAACTGGCATATGAGAATGGCAGGCAAGTCATTGAAATCGATTCACCGTCATTTTTAGGAGGAGGTGGTAATAGATTAGGACCTATGGGTTACTGTGTTGCAGGAATCACTTCATGTTTTATAACCACATTCATGACTGTCCTGTCAAAACAAGGTATTAAACTTGAAAAACTGAAGATAAATGCAGAATGTAATATCAATTTTGCCAAAACATTTGATATCTCAGATGAGCCTATCACAGAGGGTATAAATTTTGAAATTGATATTGATGATACTGCTGCTACTACTACTACTAGCGTAGATAGGCAGCAAATTAGCCAACTGATAAATATGGCTGAAGAAAGATGTCCGGCTATTTACAGTATGAGTCATATAATTAAAGTAAATGCTAAATTGAAATGAAAAAGATAACCATGGATATTCACCTATATAGATGATGGTTAGAACCATTATCTTTTCAAAAACTTATCGTAACAGAGTTATCTGTAATAATTGATTGACATTTTGTTCCCAGCGTATCCCTAATTACAGTTTCTACATATATTTTTAAGAATATCGAACCTTTCTTGCCTAATTCATGTCGTATGCTAAATTTGTTTACTTTACTTTCCGTAACCTGGTGATCGTATTGGCCATATCCGCAATGATCAAAAAACATTTTAATAAAGCCAATCACGTGTGATTGGTCAATTTCTTTCCATTTAAAGAGAATAAACTCCCTTGGTGCTTTTGTTGCAATATCTACTGCAAGAGTTCTTATTTTGTCATCATCCAAGCTTTCCAAAAGTAATTTAAATGCCTCTCGGCTTAGAATTATTGTTCCAAATCTTTTCACGTATTTATTCCAGTCTACATATTCTCCAAAAATCTGATTTACGAGTGTATTCATGCTCACTTTCTTTTCTTCTGCCTCTGCTCTTAATGCTTCATCATACTCTTTGTTTATTCTAAAAGATACGGTGGAAGTTTTTTTCGTTTTCTGGTGGTGATACATCTAACGCTTATCCATTGTATGAAGAGTATACTTGCAAATAAGTACAATGTAAACGTCTTTTAGAAATATCATTTTCGCCTTTTTAAGTATAGATATTATGAACCAACATAAACTATTAGAAAATAGCGATCTCTCTATTACACCTGATGAATTAAAAGTCAAACTCGATAGTAGAGTTCCATTACTGCTATTTGACATAAGAGATTCAAAAAACTTTGAAAAGCGCCATATTCCCGGCTCTGCTTGTGCAGTCTGTAATGAAGAAACCAAAAGAACAATTATGCCTCGATTGCCAAAAGATATGGAAATAGTTTTAGTCGGAGAACAAGAAAAAGAAGAAGAAAACTATCCAAAACAAATGGCAGAAATGATGAGACAAATAGGGCTAAATACAAGATATTTAGAAGGTGGGATTTCCTCATGGAAATGGCAGTTTAACGAATCCCTAGATAGAGACATATCTCCAAAGGATTTAAAAAAATTAATAGATTCAGAAAAAGACAGAGAAGATCTGTTTCTTCTTGATGTGAGAGAACCTGATGAATTCAATCAATGGAATATAGTGGGTAGTAAAAACATTCCATTAGGGAAATTGACCAATCCAGAATCCTTGGCTGTTATTCCAAAAGACAAAAAAATAGTGACAATTTGTCCACATGGAAATAGGTCTACAATTGGAAAATATATTCTTGAAAGATACGGTTACAATGTTAGTTCACTAGAAGGTGGATTAAAAGCGTGGAGCTTTTCAGCTGAAATTGCATCATCTGAATATTCTATTGGTGATAAAGATGAATCTTCAAAGATAAGGTTATTTCAATTTAGAAGGATTGGTAAAGGTTGTATGTCATATCTATTGGACTCGGCTGGTCAATCTGTAATAGTCGACCCAGTATATCCTATAAATGGATACTTAGATAAAGCAGCTGAAATTGGATCAAAGATCGTAAAAATAATTGATACTCATCAGCATGCCGATCATGTCTCTGGTGCAAAATCACTAGCGGAGGAAACGGGAGCACAATATCTCCAAAGTAGTTATGAAAGTTATTCTAAGCAAACAATTGGTAATACACAAGTTACAGATGGTGACATCATACCAGTAGGAAATATCAAACTAAAGGCAATTCATACCCCAGGTCATACATCAGGATCCATCTCTTTTTTGGTTGAAGGTGACGTCAGTAACGTAAATGCCTATGACAAGTTTACAAAATTACTATTTACTGGTGATACTTTATTTGTAAATGGAGTCGGGAGACCAGACTTGAGAGATAAAGCCAAAGAATTCGCAGAGAATTTGTATGATACGCTAAATCAAAAGATTGCTATCCTACCAAATGATACAGTGATACTGCCCTCTCATTTTGACAAAGATGTTAAGGCAAACGAAATTTTATCTACTACACTCGGTGAAATAAAAGAAGAGGAAATGTTTTTGAATCGACACTTAACAAAAGAACAATTTGTACAGAAACTGTCTTCAAAAGTAATGGCAACTCCGCCTAATTATACTAAAATCATATCCATTAACAATGGTGAAAAATCATATCCATTAACTGAGATTTTTGAATTGGAAATGGGTCCAAACAGATGTAGTATTACCTAATAGTAGGACAAATTAAATCTAGAATTGAACTGATTTAACCTTGTAATTAGGAGTAGACTAACAGGTGATAATACCAACAACGACAGCAGAAGAAGCGGTATTTTTCTGGCCTGTATATCTATTGTATTCGCTTTTTGAAATGAATGCTTTAGAACTTGAAACTGTATTACTACCGAATCTTTTGCAAGGAGTGGGGTTTTTACAGATAATTTCACCTGATGTATTTCATTATTCTATACTCATATCCTTAATAACTGCTATTGGCGTACTTGTAGGACTTTCTCTGGGATTGATAGGTGGCGGGGGATCCATTCTTGCAGTTCCATTGTTAGTTTATGTAATTGGATTAGACCCTCACGTAGCAATAGGAACTTCTGCTCTTGTGGTAGGTATCAATGCCTTGGTTAATTTTATTGATCACAAAAAAAGAGGCCATGTTCTACTAAATAAAAGCTTACTGTTTGCTATTCCTGGAGTAGTGGGAACGGTGATAGGGTCCCAGCTGGGTTTACTAACACCCGCCAGTAGTCTTTTAATCTTGTTTGCACTATTTATGATTACTATTGCAATAAAAATGCTAATAGAAAAAAAGAATATGAAAGGGTACTTAGGTGTTCACTTCAAAAAAACAAAATCATTAAAAGATAACTTACAAAAGGATCAGTTAGATATAGAAGAAAATAATTCAGTTACTAATGCAGGACATAAAAATGTAAAAATGGTAATTATTGGCATTCTAGTGGGAATAGGTGCTGGATATTTTGGAATAGGGGGTGGTTTTTTAATCGTTCCATCTCTGATG
>QCWC01000100.1 GCA_013114705.1 Candidatus Nitrosocosmicus sp.
TTTTGTTTGCTGGTAAATCCTGATAACGTGGATTCATCATCTTATCTTTTTTTGGTAGGTTTACCCATAACTGAAATCCATGTAATATGCCACCTTTTTGTGAAAATTCTTTTTCTGGCATCTCTGAATGAATTATACCAGAACCTGCAGTCATCCATTGAATGTCACCTGTCTTTATTTTTCCAGAATGTCCTTGCGAATCTTTGTGTTCAAATGCACCATCAATCATGTATGTAATAGTTTCAAATCCTCTATGTGGATGATTGGGTGCACCTTTAGCTTCAGCAGATATTTCGATTGGGCCTATCTCATCTAACAAAAGAAACGGATCAACGTCTCTAAGACCACCATTTGGAAATGCTCTGTGAACCACAAATCCTTCACCTTCTAATGTTGTTTTAGCATTAGTAACTTGTAATACTGAGCGAGTCTTTGTTTCATCTCTTACTAGATTTTGATTTGTTGTGTTTTGTTTCATGATATAGTATACGCAACTAATTATTTAAAGATGGTAGTAATTACTTACTTAGTTGGTTAGAATTACCATACCAAATAAAAATGGAATTAATCTTCTAAAACATGGATTAGATCTTTTAGTTTACGTCTTGATTTTGGCAGTTTACGTATATCAGGATAGCCAATACACAAAATGGATGATGGTCTTAACTCAGTTCCAAGAACTTGTTTTACCTTATCTTCATCAATCATTCCTATCCAGATAGAGCTTAGTCCTAATGCAGTAGCTACCAGTTGAGAGTAAGATGCAGCCAAAGTAGCATCTTGCAGAGAAAACTTTGCAAGCATTTCAGGTGAAAAATTCATTTTTACCCTACTAGGATTCATACAAAAAACCAAAACCAGAGGAGCATTAACAAATGGTTGACGATTTGCAGCCTCTACAAGTGCTTCTTTTGCTTTTTTGCTTTTTACATAAAATACTTCTAGTCCCTGAAAGTTTCCAGCAGATGGAGCGGTATCAGCTGCGGCCAGAATCTTTTCAATTTTCCAGTCTTCTACCTTTGTTTTAGCAAATTTTCTTGTAGAACGTCTTGTCGATATGATTCTAAATATATCGGATTCAGATATTTCAACTCCTTTAGCTGTGGTTGACAGTATTGCATTAAGAAGTGATGTTGGTTTTGAAGACTTTTTTGCGGATGTCTTTGTATCGTCATCTTTTTGAATCCATATCGATGGATAGAATTCCTTTGGAAAGACTTGAATGTATAATGGTTCATGTGGGATTTTTGCATATTCCAAAATTTTTTCCCTAAATTCTCTTGTACTTGCTTCAAGCTGGTCTCTGTCTTTTAGTCTGAACTGTACAACATCAGAATTTATTAGAATCTCACTGAAATTATCTTCTAGTTCTACTTTACCAACATTATTATTTTTAAGAATTTCAACTAATTGATCCAATTCTTCTTTGTTTAACACTACAGTATCAATGTCGTCTTCATCGATTCCACTCCAGACAACCCTACATCCATCCTTTGAAAAATAGGATGGCTCAATTTTTGTAAATGTACTCATGGTTTCTCATTGAGATAATTTATCATTGCATTACAGTGATCGGCCATAAATGTCTCAAGATTTATCAATTTTTCTTCCCATTGTTGTATAGTAGTTTGAGTACAGTTTCCAACAGGATCATTTGAGTCTAGAGCATTTTTTGCGTTTTCCATCACACTTTCAGCAAATTGCTTGTTTATTTTGATGTCATCTTTAGTTGCAAGCAAATTGGTATGACCAGAAATTAAAACATCAAAATCAAACGATTCTAAAACATCATGTGTTTTCAAGTACAAATCAATGTCAGGAGTAACACCAAATGCTCTGTAAGGTGGTTCACCTGGACGCATCAAGTCAACTAGCATTGCAACTTTTTGTTGAGGAGCTAAAATCAAAATATCTCCATTAGAATGGAAATTTCCAAGATAGTATAGCTCTAGTGTCTGATCTCCAACTGTGAGAGAATACATTGAATCATCAAATGTCACAGTTGGAATTGGTCTAGTACCGTTTTCTTGTTTTAAAACATCAGATGTTTGTTTGTGTGAAACGTATGTTATATCTGGTGAAAATATTTGACCTGCTGCACCAGTGTGATCTGTATGAGAATGTGAATAAATCATATGAGTTATTGGCTCAGATGTTACATCCTTAATTGCATCAAGATATTTTTCTCCGATAGGTTGTGGTGCATCAACTACAACTACACCTTGTCCTGTCGTAACAAACATTGTTTGATAACCATTACCAACTAACCAGTACACATTATCAGCAATCTCTGATACAAAGTATCCCTTGTCGTCAATAACTACAGGGCGGATAATGTAATCCAATGTACTCTCAAATATTCCAGTAGTTGGTTCAACTATACATTCACCTTTATGATTCATAGTAACATGTTCTGCATTTAGCATACACATGTTTCCATATGTCTTTGCATTAATTCCACATACAGGAGCATATTCTAATGTGCATGCAACAATTGGTTTTTCAGCATACCATCCTCGCTCTTTGAGCTTGCTTACCGATTCTGGATTAACACAAACAGGAGATATGTCATGTTTAAAGATTAATTCCAAAGGTTCTGCACAGATCACACTTCCAGTAGGGATTCCCGCATTGCCTTGCTGTAATGGTCTCAGATATGGTTGCTTTATTCCATCCATGATGCAGATTTTCCCAGCATAGATGCCAGGTCCACATCTATCATTTAATACGCAGATTTTACCAAGTGAGACAAAACCAGGGGCACATAAATTCTTGTAAGGTACATGTAAGAATGAAGATTTTTTTTCAATTATTTGTACTAGTTCGTATTTCTTGCTGGAAGCATCAGCTGCTGGATTTGATACGTCCGTTACTTTGACAGAAAGCTTGTATGAAGTTCCCTCCACAAAATCGAATCCAATTATTTTATCATAAAAATTAGTCCATTTTGATTTTTCATCATCTCTGATTTGCATGCATTTTTGTTGACCAACTCCTACACAGTCAACAAGATTAGGACCAACAAAAATTGTTTTGGTTTCTTCAGCGTATGATAAAGGAGAGAATATGATTAAAGAAATAGATAGTATAATCAAACCAAGACTTGATCTCATATAAACAAAATAAGAGGCGTTGTTTTTATCTTTATTTAGACAAATGATATATCATGCAAATATCCAAGAGAATGCTTTTGTTTGGAGGAGGAATCACATCTATAGTGATTCTTGTTATGGCTTCAAGTTTTATAGAATATGATACAAAACCAGTTCCTCAAGTAACCCAGCAAGATTTACGAATCATGATTGATCAATGGATGAAAAACCCTGATGAAGATGATAGAAATCAACGACTAGAAATAATGAAAGCATACTATACTTTTGAAGAAACTGATCAGAGATTATCAGATGATCAAGAAGGCAGAGTACTACTTAACCAGATTAGAAAAATGGTCAGCCTTGATATTCCAAAAACAGAGCTAGATCAAATGAAACAAGAAATTCGTGATGAACTAAGACAGTTAGGATTCAAAATAGAATCTTGATTCATGATTTTGATGCTGGTTCAGATGGTTGGAACATTATTGGAAAATGGAATGCAGATGGGTATGAAATTATAAGTCCAGTTTACATTATTGGGAGATTTTTTTAATTTAATTTTGCTTGACCGAAATATGCACCAAATGGCTGACAGTAAATTACAACGGTATCATAAATATCAGTATCAATATCATCTAAAGAATAATTCTGATTACCTTTACTACCTTTCAATTTATCTAAATGTACTCCATCATGAACATTGCCATTTGGAGTTAGATAGACTCTAAGATCAGGCCCATTAGTTACATCAAACTCTTCAAATCTAAGAAATGATTTTCCATTTACCTCAAGAATTTTTGCAATGCCTTCTGCTTGATGACCAGCTAATCCCTCAAAAGTTCCAGTTTTAATAATTTCAAATTCATTGCGAGATTCTTCCTTTATCATTTCATCCATATCTTCTGAAACTATTTGAATAATTTTTGCAGATTCTTCCATGATCTTATCTTTAACTCTATCAGGCATTTTTTCAATTATTTTTTGGCGTTGAATATCATCCATATTTGAAAATGTTTCCAAGGTTAATCCTGATTCAATATTATCTAATGCTATTGGTAATGACTCATTGATTTCAGTTTCATAAAACAATGGACTGGCCAAACCTCCTACAATCACAAGAATTCCAACAATTATTCCAATTAGAATACCCTTATTCACTACAAAAAGAGATTACAAGGTATACTTAAAAATCATCTGTATTCTTAGATACAAGTCTTGAACCTTGGATGGTTCAAGTCTAAATGAGCCCACAGGAATTGCCACCATTTTGGGGATAAAATGTACACAGATAGACATGAAAAATAATATAATTTTAGAGATTTGAAATCTCATCTAAAATCGTATTTACAAATCTTCGTTCTGTTTTATTTGCTTTTTTAGCTATCTGTGCTAAATGTGGACATAAACTCGTATCAACATAACAAAGCTTTAACATGTTATAGTGCTCTAATGCTATAGAATCATTTTTTTCATTAATGATTTTTTCTAGTATGTTTTTTGCTCGATCTATTTTACTTTCAAGTGGAAGTTGAATTATACTATACTGTAAAAAATTTTTTATAATCTCTTTGTGTCGTTCCCCAATAGAAACTGTTAATCTGAATTTAGGCATTTTGTTAAACTCAGATATGATCTGTAAAATGGCATTATCAAATTCCATATGGTATCGTTGCATTAGCGGGGTGATCTGAAGTGGTATAGATTCGTCAAATTCATAAGGTATAGAAAGATTTCTTTCTGCATCTATAGCAAGCTCTGTTATTACAAATAAAAGTCCCAAAGGATCTCTAATTGCTCTTTTGTTGTATTCTACTGGATACTTTGCAAACATTTTGTTTAGTACATTAATTGCATGTGCTGACAGTAATCCTCTTTTTTTGTCAGCATCAAGGGTTCTGATAATTTTAAGAAGTGTGACTGCGAATATTGAATAATTTTTTGCAGAAGCACCATTTTTCTTAAGACATTGATACTCAAAATCATTTACAAATTCTTCTAAAATCTTCGGAATTTGTTCGGCTTGATCAATATTCCTAAAACTAATTATGGCATTTGTTTTCTCGTTGTTTTGATTATCTGATGTAAACAAAGCGCTTGCTTGTTTAAGGGCACTATGAATTGAGGTTAATCTTTTTTTATTACCTTTGCCATATTTGCTGTTTTGCAATGCCTGAATGGATTTAACAAGTGAATCATACAATACAGATTTCCATATCAATCCCTTTTGATAAATCTAACATTTTATCATTATTTTATTTTTAATAATCAAGGAGTATGTGAATGGGATCTTGTTATGCTGACAGCAGTATTATCCATAATAGCTATAGGATCCAGTATAACATCTATAACAAGTCTGATTAAAAAAATTCCAAAATTTTTGCATTAATGATTTAAGATTCATAAAAGAAATGATTGAAGATTAAGACCAACAACGATTGTTGTTTGGTGACATCTTCAATTGAATAAGATATTTCAAATTAGTATTTAGATAGTACTGATGATTACTATGAATCATTTCTACGAGAGTCTTTTAAGCAAATATTTCTAAATAAAAATAGTACAAGAGTCATTCGTTTACCTACGACCAGTCCATGATTGGGCATTTGGCCCAATCTTTTTAATTTACAGTTTTATTTTCTATTTGTAACTCTAGTATAATTTCAGGTTCTGTTAAATAGACTCATCTACCATTTTGGGAATAAAAAAGATGCAGGAGGTGTGAAAACAAAATTTTAGTTTTAATCTATTTTTTGTTTATTGATAACTTGCATTCCCTTGTAATGCCTTTAATCATAATAAAATAAGTAGCACCCAAAATTGCAATAGCTCCTAGTCGAATCGGAATTTCATAATCATATAGAAATGAAAGAGTTGAAGCCCCTGCCACCCCAAATGTAGTGATTATGGAAAATCCTATTGGTCCACAACTAGTACAAACACCTGCACCTACTCCAAACACTGACCCCACAAGTCCCACTCCTGATTTTTGAGAATTTGCTTTTAGCATTCGAACTTGATAAATTGCCAAACTCGTTACTATAGATGTAAGACCTGCCACAACAATGATCAATGCAAAGCTTGGAATCCAATCTATTGGTAATTGAAATACCCAAAAAGGCTCAAAGTACAAAAATTCCCTTGCAGATAACATGAATACGAGTAATGAGACAAAAATTAAACTCGATATTATCCAATATGAAAAATTCGAATATACAAGTTTTAGTGCCTGTTTATGTAACATCTTAGCCTCTATTAATCACAGGTACATCCTTTCCCTTTTTTAGGATTGCATATTTTACAATCTAAGAGACATGTGTCCTCAGGACAGTAACCACAAAATTGATTTTTCTTTTCCATCAAAGTCCCTTATTTGTGCCAATTATTTCATACTGT
Organism: Candidatus Nitrosocosmicus sp.; assembly: GCA_013114705.1. Classification (GTDB taxonomy): domain Archaea; phylum Thermoproteota; class Nitrososphaeria; order Nitrososphaerales; family Nitrososphaeraceae; genus Nitrosocosmicus. The sequence continues at coordinate 6,489 of QCWC01000100.1, forward strand.
GTTACATCGTATGAAAGTTTGTAAACTTCCTGGTACCCTTCAGATGAAAATCCACTAACGTATAGTATTTTGTTTGGTGAATCAAAAGCGATACTAGTGATTGTAAGGTTAATGTTTGGCAAGTCTTCCCAAGATTCTCCAAGATCATTTGAACGAACCAATCCAAACGTGTTTACGGAAGCAAATAAAATCCCATCATCATCAAAATTCATTGCATATACTGCTAATCCTTGATATGCAATATTTGTCCAAGTGTTCCCCCCGTCATCTGACTTGAATATTCCATTTCCTGCACCTGCAAATATCATCTGAGAGTCAGTTGGAGAAATTGACAATGCCAAAATGTATTCTGGATACTCTGAGTTTGTCCAAGTTATCCCTGCATCAACAGATTTGAACAATCCTCTACCTCCACTATCAAAACCCAAAATCAAATTCGGATCACTCTTGCTTAAAGACATTGCATGAAAATCGACTGGCGGTTCTAATACTTTGGAAACTAATTGCCAGGTTATTCCGCCATCAATACTTTTGATTAATCCAGTGTTTCCGCCAGTTGATGGGTGTCCACTAGCATATAGAGGAGAGTTTTTGTCATGAGGTGCATTAAATGCCATGTAATCTGCTCTTACTTTGTCTACTTTTACTGGAAGAGCACCGTTTCTACTTGGTAAAAATCTCCATGTGTTGCAATATACAAAATATCTGAATCAGAAGGATCTACACCTAATCCATGAACATGACGCCATTCAACTGTTCTTGTTTCTGAGTCTATTGATATGGATTGATCATTTGAATTAAAGCCAATGGCAATTGCAATTCCAATTATTACAATACCTATGATAATCATAGATTTCTTTGTTTTCAAAATATTTTCTTCAAAGTATATTTGAAAACAGGATATAAAAAACAGGTACTTTACATTCGTAAAATACTATATTTCATATCCTATTGATTCAGCTACAATTTTGAGGATGAAAATGGATGCAGATAGGCATAAAATTACATCAGCAAAATCAGCTAAATAGCTTACCAGTAATCTATGAGATCTACCAGAATCTATGAAGAAGAATATCTTATCATAATCATGAAAACACAACAAATCTCAAACTGGGATAAAATGGTTCATGCCCCATTCAAAAAGGTTGTAAAATTCGATCTTATATGTATCGGAATAGGTGCAGTAATAGGAATTGGAGTAGGAGCTTATTTTGGTGCTAGCGGTTTACTTGTCTAGCAACATTATTTTTTTACTTAGAATAAAAAAATCAAAATACATTATTAATGAACAATGATTGCAGGATAACACTTGACTGATGAACAAAAAAAGAAGACAGAAACTATGTCATTTAGACTAGACAGTAATATTTTAGATAAGATTAGGAAAGAATCAGAATCTCAAGGAATAAGCTTGAATGT